>JAZRNG010000106.1:0-13857 GCA_045648065.1 Acutalibacteraceae bacterium
CTTATAGTAATGTTGGGCGTTGAAAAAGGCATTGAAAAAATGAGTAAAGTTATGATGCCTGTACTCGTAGTTCTTTCAATAGTGATTGCAATATATTCACTTTGTATGGACGGGGCAATGGCAGGTCTTATTTACTATATCAAACCTGATTTTTCACACTTCTCGATCACAACGGTCGTTGCAGCTATGGGTCAGTTGTTCTACTCTATGTCACTTGCAATGGGTATTATGATTACATATGGCTCGTATATGAAGAAGGATGTAAGCATTGAAAGCTCGACAAGACAGATAAGCCTTTTCGACACAGGTATAGCTTTCTTTGCAGGACTTATGATTATCCCTGCTGTTTTCTCGTTCTCGGACGGAGATAAATCAGCACTCGGTCAGGGTCCCGGACTCATGTTTGTCACACTCCCGAAGGTATTCAACAGCATGGCAGGAGGCAATATAATCGGCGCAGTTTTCTTTGTTCTCGTTCTTCTTGCTGCACTCACATCTTCGATTTCTCTTATGGAAACAATCGTTTCAATCTGTATGGACAAGTTCAAATTAAAGAGAATTCCTGCTTGTATCACAGTGCTTATTTTCAGCGTTCTTCTTGGCCTTGTTTCTACACTCGGTTATGGTATATGGGCAGAAGTAAAGGTTATCGGAATGCAGTTCCTTGATTTCTTTGACTTCATCAGCAACACTGTTATTATGCCGATTGTTGCTTTGATCACTTGTATTCTTATCGGTTTTGTTATCAAACCGTCAGCAGTTATTGAAGAAGTTGAAAGTGGTAACACAAAGTTTAAGGGCAAGAATCTCTTTGTTGTTATGATTAAGTATATCGCCCCGGTTTTCCTTCTTGTTATTCTTGCTACATCCGTACTCGGCGCTTTCGGAATAGATCTTGTTGAACTGGTAAAAGGTCTTTTTGTGAAATAAAATACATCACAATCTGAAAAGAGGGATTTTATGGAAAAGTATGATGTATTAATTGTCGGTGGCTCAACTACGGGCTGCTGGTTTGCAGACAGAATGGCGAAAGAGGGTTGGAGCGTTCTCGTAATCGAGAAAGAAATACCCGAAGATGTGTCACGTTCTTATGATATCTTTCATATGGGCGAGGATGAAATGATTCAGTTCGGTCTGGATATTCCTGAAGAGGGTGTGCAGCCGCGTGAATTCCGCTTCGGAAGTTCGAGTATGATTTCTCCCTACGGTACATACTACAAACACGGTGCTGACTCTCCCGTTATAGGGCTGCACAAGCATGATTATATTATGCTTATGGCTGACAAGGCAAAGGCGAGCGGCGCAGAGATTATTTACGGTGCAGATTTTTCTGATTTTGTTTACGATACGAACGGTAAAATCACAGGTGCGAAGTATAACACCGCAGACGGAGAACAGGTTGCTTATGCAAAGATTGTCGCAGACTGTTCGGGCATACCTTCTGTCGCAAGACGTAAACTTCCGGACACATCTCCCGTATGTAATTTTAAAATCACACCAAAGGATATTTTCTACGTTGTACTTTATTATGTGAATTACCTTGATAAGAACGTTAAACCTCGTGAGTATGATGGATTTTATATGCAGTATAAATCCTGGTCAGCTCCTGCAGGCGGAGATTACGATGCCATTCTCGGTATAGGCGGAAGCTATTCTTACGAATATTCTGAGGAAGTTTTCAAAACTCAGTTTATGAAAAATGTCAAACATCCTGAATACGAGATTAAAAAGGTTGAAAAGGGAATGACACCGTATCACCGATCGGTTTATTCTTTCGTAGATGACGGATTTATCGTAATGGGCGATGCTGCCTGTCTTACCAAGCCGACCTGTGGTGAGGGCTGCACATCATCTCTCGTTCAGGCGGAAATTGCTGTTGATGTTATTTCAAAGCTTCTCAAGGAAAAGCTCCCTCTCACCAAAGAGAATATGTGGAGCATAAATACACGGTATATGAAAGCTCAGGGTAAAGACTTTGACTCTCTCAGACCGCTTCTGATGGGTGTAGTTTCACTTGACTTTGACGAGGCTGAGTATATGTTTGCAAATGATATTGTTTTCAGCGAATCATTGTTCGGAAGTATGAACGGAAACAACCTGACACTCAGCGGTAAGGAAATAGCAGGATGGCTTACTCAGATAGCGATGGCAGTTGCGAAAAAGAAAATCCGGTCATCATCCATTAAAAAACTTATAAAAGGTCTCAAACAGTCAATGCAAATCGGCACTCTTTATGATAATTATCCCGAATTGCCCGAAGACTTTGAAGAATGGAAAGCAAAGGCTGATAAGAAGTGGGAAGAGATCGGAACACTTGCGGAAACATGTGATCCGGAAATTCTTGAAAGACTCGGAATATCATAAGAAAAATGCGACAGAGAAAGAAAACTCTGTCGCATTTGATTTTATCTGAGAATTGCATACCCGCATATTGGGAGAGTGATTTCTGAAAGTGTACTGCCGTTGACAATGTCTGTATATTCGCGGTCGAGAGTAATGATCTTTTCATCGTCAGCAAAGTTCATAACGAAAATGTTACCGCCTCTTCGGACAACGCTGACACCGTCAGGTGTTTCAAAAGGTGAAGCTTCAAGTTTAATACTTTCTGAAATATCATCAATGAAGTCTGCGAAAAATTCACCTTCATTTGCAAAAGCTACATAATATGCTTTGCCCTTGCCGTAGCTGTTGACTGTTACAGCGGATGAATCAGCGTAAAAATCATTTTCATATGTGCCGAGTGTTTCAGCTGAGTTTGTGTGAAGAATGTCGCAGAAATTGACGGCGTCGTATTGCTTGCCGTTGTATGAAATAGAATTTTTCATTCCCTCGGGGAGAGAATCTGTCTCTTCGCACCAAAGACCGAAAACATCCTTGAGCTTGTCTGCGGGGAATCCGCCAAGGTAGCAAAGGTCATCCTTATCTACGATTCCTGTAAGATATCCTGCGACAAAATTGCCACCGTTTCTGACGTAAGATTCGATGCGGTCGACAGTACCGTCCTTAAGCATATAAAGGAAAGGTGCGATGACAAGGTCATACTTTGAATAGTCAGCATCCATCGGAATGACATCAACAGCAACGCCTTTTTCCCACAAAGGTCTGTACCACTTCAGACATTCTGCAAGATAGTTGCGCTCGTTGTTATTATAACCGCAGAAAAATCCTGTTGCCCATTTGTTTTCCCAGTCATATATTATAGCAACCTTGCCGTTATAACCTTTGCCGACAACACTGTCGAGCTTTTGGAGTACGGAGCCGAGATGCGAAACCTCTTTGAAAACTCTTGTATTTTCGTGTCCGCAATGGTCAACAACTGCACCGTGGAATTTTTCGTGTCCTCCACGGCTCTTTCTCCACTGGAAGTATTGAATACTGTCTGCTCCGTGAGCAACAGCCTGAATGGAGGACTGCTCCTGTCTGAAAGGCTTTGGAATTTTATTGACCTCGTGCCAGTTTACGACAGACGGTGTGCTTTCCATAAGGAAGAAGGGCTGTCCGGCCTTGAGCGAACGGAAGGTATCGTGCACAAAGGCTGTTTCGACAGCTTCGTTGTGTGTATAGCCTCTGTCCCACGCAGGATAGTTATCCCACGAAATGAGATCAAGATGCTTTGCGAAGTCCTGATAATCGATTCCGTCATACATTTTCATAAAGTTTGTTGTGATCGGAATATTCGGAGTGATTTCTCTGAGGGGAGCGATTTCGTTTTCATAGAAAGAAATGTGACTGTCGGAAACGAATCTTCTCCACGCAAGTTTCATCGCAACAACGTGATTTTCACCACGGTATTTCGGAGAATTTATCTGTGACCAATCCGTCATTTTGTGGCTCCAGAAGCCATTCCACCATTTGAAGTTGAGCTCGTCGAGATCCTTGTAATGCTCTTTAAGCCATTCGCGGAAAGCCTCCTGACACAGCTCACAGTGACACTCACCGCAGTATTCGTTTGAAATGTGCCACATTTTGACTGCAGGATGATTTTTATATCTTTGGGCAAGGACAGTATTTATGTTACGTACCTTTTCACGGTAAACGGGGGAGGTCAGACAGTGGTTATGACGAACACCGTACTCGTTGCGGATTCCGCTTTCTTCTACTCGAAGCACCTCAGGATATTTCTGAGAGAGCCATGCAGGTCTTGCACCTGACGGTGTTGCGAGAATGACGTCTTTTCCGTTTTCGTGAAGTTTGTCGAGAATTTTATCAAGCCACTCAAAGTTATAAACGCCTTCTTCAGGTTCAATAATTGACCAGGCGAAGATGCCGACTGTTGCACTGTTGACGTTTGCGAGGTTCATAAGCCGCATATCTTCGTCCCAGATTTCAGGCGTATCAATCCATTGGTCGGGGTTGTAGTCGCCACCGTGGATTATGTAATCGAAAAACTTTTTATCCATAAAATCAATCCTTAATTGTTTTTTATTATTCTATCAAATTGAATAAATTTTTTCAACAATCAATAATTTGTTGAAATCAGAAATTTATTATGCTAAAATGAAAACATAATATTTCGGAGGTGTTTTTATGAAAAAGATTATATCTGTCTTATTGGCACTTACCTTTATGTTTTCGCTCTGCATAACTGCAGGTGCACAGAGTGACAGCTTCAGGGTTTCGGATGCGGTAATCGTGGTGGGTGTGAATGCATCTGAAACAGACCGTTACGCTGCACAGAGACTTGAGTATTATCTTGAAAAAATTACGGGCGAGGATATCGCTGTTGTGACAGATGATAATGCCGTGCAGGATAAAGAAATCGTAGTCGGCAGCACAAACAGAGCAACAGTTGAGTTCGAAAACCCGGAAAACGGAAGCTATATCATTAAATCAGATGAGAACAAGCTTGTCATCGCAGGATATGATTCAAGAGGTACAATATACGGCGTTTACGGCTTCCTCGAAAAGTTCTGCGACTGCAGATGGTATGAAACTAATATTATCAAAATTCCTGAAAATGCAGATCTTACTGTCGAAAACGGAATTGACGTGAAATATGACCCGTATTTTGAATATACGGAAACAGACACAACGTCTTCAAGAGATGCTGAGTTTTCAATCGCAAACGGACAGAATGGAGGAGTTTACCGTTACCTCTCAAATGAACAGGGCGGTACGGTCGGCTATATCGGTTCATTTGCACACACTCTTGTAACGTATTATTGCAAAGCTGAAACATATTTTGACGAGCATCCCGAATACTATGCCCTTCACGGCGGTCAAAGAGTTGCAAAGCAGCTTTGCCTTACAAATCCTGATACGATTGACGTAGTTTACAACGAGGTTATTGCAATTCTTGAAAGAGAACACGCTCCCGAAAAGAGTATGCAGATTCTTTCTCTCACTCAGCACGACAATCAGGAATACTGCGAGTGTGAAAACTGTGCTGCGATTGATAACGAAAACGGTTCACACGCAGGCACAATGATCACATTTGTCAACACAATCGCTGAAAGAGTCAAGGCAACGGGCAAGTACGACAATGTTGTTTTTGATACATTCGCTTACCAATACACAAGAAAAACTCCCACTAAGGTAGTGCCGAGAGAGGATGTTATTGTCAGACTCTGCTCGATCGAATGTTGCTTTGGCCACACTCTTGATAATGAAAAGTGTGAGCTCAACAAAGAATTTATGAAGGACCTTTCAGACTGGGGCAAAATCTGCGAAAGAGTTTACATCTGGGATTACGTAACAAACTACAGCGAAACCTGCTGTATCTTCCCGAACTTTGGTGTTATGCAGAGAAATGTGCAGATTTTTGCTGAAAACAATGTCAAGGGTGTTTACGAAGAGGGTACATATTACATCGCAGACTGTGATGCTGAATTCGGTGAAATGAGAACTTACCTTCTCTCTCAGCTTCTCAAAGACCCATATATGGATTACGAAGCTGAAATGCTCGGATATCTTGAGGCTGTTTACGGACCCGGTGGAAAGTATATCAAGGAATTTATTGATATTATGACAGAGCACGCGGTAACAGACCGTAAGCATCTCGGAATTTATCAGAAGTCGGACGAAACTCTTTATGGAATGAAAAACAAGGATATCAAGCGCTGTGATGAGCTCTGGCAGTTGGCGTATGATGCTGCCGAAACAGATGCACAGATTGATGAAATCAGACGTTCTGAGATTTCCTGGAGATATTGGAAATGTGCAAATAAAAAGAGAGAATTTTCACGTCTTAATCCGATGTATGAGTGGATGACAGCTCAGGACGACCTTTACGATGATATCATCGAAATGGACATCAAAGTCCTTGGTGAAGGCACACGTCAGAGAGATTTCTCAGATTGCGAAATCCTTCATTATATCCGTGCCCCGTTCAAATGGACAACACTTTATGATGAGGTTTACTGGGATTTCATCGACCCGTATTTTATGAAGTTTTACAGCATAATAGAAAAGGTTTATTGGTTCTTCAGATAACATAAAAGAACGCATCCGATCGGGTGCGTTCTTTTTAATCATTTCAGATATACTCCGGGGTTGATGCCTTCGGGGTTTATTTCGTTTTTAAATGTGATTTTTATTCTGTAGCAGCTTTCAACGGGATCTTCAAACTCTGCTTTAGCGGTGCCGTCAGCGTAGCTTATCTGCGGTCTGCATTCTTCAAAGCTGAAGCCGTTGAAAAGGCTGATTTCGAATTCTGTGTCTTCCGGCACATCAAGAGTGATGAGATTAAACGGAACAATTCCGCCGAAGTTGATATCTGCACAGTTTTTTTCAAAGCTGATAACTGCAGTGCCGTTTTCAAGAATGTTCTTTTCGCTCTTTGTGTGTTGTGTTTCTGTGAGAAGTGATTCGTCAAACTTGTGAAGGCTGAATCTGCGAAGCACAGGGGAGTCGAGCGCATCCGTGATTCTGACTTTAACTTTACTTGCTGTAACGGTCGGAAAATGCTGTGCACAGCGGTAGCCGATGCATTCGCCTTTGTAAAGCAGTTTCCATTCTCCGTTATATTCTGCATAAACCTCAAATCCCGTTACTCTGTGACTCAGCTCAATCACTTCTTCAAGGATGAATGTGTTGAACGTTTTTTCACCGTCAAGATTGAATGTAATTTCAGGTGTCAGACAGTTTTCGGCTGATGCATAAAAATCGTTCATGTCATCACTCAGAAGATTTTCTGCCTTGCAGATTTCAGTTCTTTCGCTGTCTGCAGTAACGGTTGCACCCTTAGCAAAGTCAATGCAAAGAGAGTCTTCGAGCACCTTGTTGAGTCCGAGCAGACTTTTGGCATCGTTTTCGTGAACAAGTCCGTGCGTGTCGGGCGGAAGATTGAGGAGAATTCCCGAATTTCTGCCGCAAGACATAAACCAGAGCTTAAGAAGATTTTTAACGTCACGAACTTCTGAATCCTGCGCTGTGTGATAAAACCAGCCGGGACGGATTGAAACATCAGCTTCTGCGGGAATGAAACGGTTACCGCCGAGCTTGCCGCTGTTGAGCTCACTTGTGGTTTCAGTTTCGAGGCTTGAAGCGTCGATGGTTGCCCAGCAGGGATTGCCTGCGAATCCTTTTTCGTTGCCTACCCAACGTGTGTCAACAAACGGTGTTGCACCGAGAGAACCGAAGATGACGGCATCAGGCTGAAGGGTACGGACTGTCGTTGCCCATCTTTCCCAGTTATAATTTGCTTCTGTGCTACCTGCACCGTCCCACCAGACTTCCCATATTTTGCCGTAGTTTGTGAGAAGCTCTGTCAGCTGACCTGTGTAAAAATCGTCATAATCGGGAGTGCCCCAGGATTTTTCGTGTCTGTCCCAGGGGGAAAGGTAGATTCCTGCCTTGATGCCGAATTCGGCACAGGCATCTGTAAATTCTTTAACGATATCACCCTGACCGTTTTTGTAGGGTGAGTTTTTAATGCTGTGTTCTGTGTATTTGCTCGGCCAGAGGCAGAAGCCGTCGTGGTGCTTTGCAGTAAGAATTGCCGCTTTGAATCCTGCATCACTGATGGTTTTTATCCATTGTCTGCAGTCAAGCTTTTCAGGGTTGAAGATTGACGGATTTTCTGATCCGTCGCCCCATTCCATATTTGTAAATGTATTGATCCCGAAATGGAAGAAAATCGATTTTTCACGGCGAAACCATTCGACCTGACGTGAAGACGGTGCCGGTGACGAGGCTTTTAAACCGAGAGAATCTAACTTTTCGTTAAGTGTCATTCTTTTTACCTCCTGCGAAGTTTTATGTTTTAAATATTAACATAAATGTGCTTCAAAGACAAGTGAAATGAAAAATCGGCCCGCAATACTGCAAGCCGATTGGGTTTTACAAAAAATCATACAAGATCGATAGCGAATTCGTAGAAGCCGTACCATCTTGAAGTGTTGAATTTTCTTGCTCTGAAAATTACTTCATCTTCGTAAACTTCCATCTGGAAGCCCATTCCGTTCCAAGGAATACCGTAACGGTTAACGATACCGTATGTCGGAAGGTTGACGTAAGTCACACCGTTTTCGCTTTCAACACAGGAAATGTCAAAAAGCTCCTTTGAAATGTAGCCGTTGATACCTGTGTGAACGTGACCGCTGATGAAGAATACGTTTTCGTACTTCTCCATTGTGCTTTTTACAACGTCTGAATACTCGTCAAGACCACCGTCCTCGTAGATGATATCCTGACCGTTTGCACCCTCAACGGGAACGTGGCAGATAACAAATGCGGGTTTGCCTTCAGCTGTGCCTCTTGCAAGTTCAGCGTCAAGGAAAGCTACCTGATCTTCATAAATATCGCAGCTGTCCCAGTTATCTTCACTCTGGTCAACGAGAACGATGAATGTGTAGCCGTCAACGTCAACGCTGTAGTAAGCGTTTTCGATGCCCTGACCTGTGTATTCGTTATGATACTTGATGAAGTTCTGTCTTGCTTCTTCGTTCGTAAATTCTTCAGGGTGACCGATTTCGTGGTTACCTGCTGCAACAACCCACTGTTCAGCGTCGCAGGTTTCTTGCATAATGTCATAGAAGTATTTAACGGAAGCTTCGTCACCGTAGTTTGTAAGGTCACCTGCAACAACGACTGCATCGTTGTCAAATTTGTTCATATCACGAAGGCCTGTCTGAAGGTTCCACTTACCGCCCGGAAGACGTGCATCAAGGTGAGTGTCGGAAATGATCGAAACGTTAAGAAGAGCCTCGTCGGGATTTTTTGCTTCTCTGCCGATAAATGGCGTTAAAGTCATAATGAGTGACAAAAGAAATGAAATAATCTGTGTCATAATATTTTCCTTTCATTTTTGGATAAAAACAGTATACACAAAATTTTCTGAATTGGCAAGTAAAACAATAAAAAGTTTTATCTTTAAGAAAATGATTGAAAAGTAAAAGGGTGTTTGATATAATTTTTCCAAAGGAGGAGTTGAAATGTTTATAAGACAAAAAGCTTTTACGGGTGAAAACAAACATCTTAAAGGTGCTTTGCACTGTCATACAACACGTTCTGACGGAAAAGTTACTCCCGAAGATGTTATTCGCCTTCATAAGGAAAACGGATACGACTTTATGGCTATAACTGACCATAACATATATAATTATAAAAACTATGCAGAGGATGTAGAGATTACTATTATTCCCGGAATGGAAGTAGACAATACTTTCGAAAGAATCAAAGGTTTCCGCACATTCCATCATGTTTGCCTCGGTCCTGATGACGAGACAAACGGATACGCTCAGGATCAGAGACTCCCGAACGGTTCTGCAAAGGATCAGTATGAGTATCAGCCGTATCTTGACGCAATACACGCTAATAACAATATAACTTTCTACTGTCACCCCGAATGGAGTTCGACTCCACCGAGATATTTTGACAAGCTCAAGGGTAATGTTGCGATGGAAATCTGGAACTCAGGCGGTGCAGATGAGAACTATATGGATACGAATGCACTTTATTGGGACGATCTTCTCGGTCAGGGTATAAAGCTCTGGGGCGTCGCTACGGATGACGGACATCAGCCTCACCACCATTGTAAGGGTTGGGTAATGGTAAATGCGGAGAATAATGTCAGATCAATCCTTGAAGCTATCAAGGACGGCAGATTCTATTCTTCCTGCGGACCTATAATCAAAGATTTTTACTTTGAAAACGGTCATATCTACCTTGACTGCGATCCCGTCGAAAAGATTTACTTCCTGAGCGACTGCCACCCGACAAAGATATTTAAAAACGAGAACGGACAGATCACACACGCTGAGATGGATATAGATCCTGAAAATTACAAATACATCCGTGCTTATGTCATCGATAAAGACGGTAAGCAGGCATGGACAAACCCGATTTTCTTTGAAGATTAAAATAGCAAGGCAGATTTTTTTCTGCCTTGTTTACTTTAAATAGACAGTATAAAAATTTCTTGTTGTTCATTTTTCTCTCTTTATTTTGTAAAATAATCTTGCAAAATAAAGAAGGAGGTTCGTAAAATGAACACAGACAAAATCTTAGCAGAAGCTATCGCAAAGGACTATATCCCCAAGGAAAATTCTAAAATAATGGCTCTTAAAAAGCTCGATACCAAGGCAAAGCGTCCGGCAACAATTTTCGCTTTTACTTTCGGAATTATTGCATCACTTGTTGCAGGTACGGGAATGAGTCTGGCAATGCAGGTGATCGGCAGCGGAACTGCAGGTATGGTTGCAGGAATCGTTATCGGAATTGTCGGATTTGCATCTTGCGGAATCAACTATCCTATTTACAAAAAGATGCTTGAAAAAGGCAAGGCGAAGTATGCTTTTGAGATTGTACAGCTTGCAAAGGAAATCAGCGAGGACTGATACATTCAGATCTGACGTAAGGAGAAAACGTTATGAACAAGTCTGAAAGTAAATACTTTAATACTGCGATGAAAATGGACCTTGCTCTGATTGAGTTGCTGAAGAAAAAGCCGATAGAATATATCTCAGTCAGTGAGCTGTGCAAAACTGCGGGAGTGAACCGCTCTACGTTTTATCTGCACTACGAGAATATAGGCGACCTGCTCAATGAAACTGCGAGATATATGATTGACGTTTTTCTTTCTTATTTTACTGAAGATACACAGTCTATTGCGTTTAATCTTGCAGATTGCGGTCTTGATGAGCTGAATTTTATAAATGACACGTACCTGATTCCTTATCTGACTTACATCAAAGAAAATAAAGAGCTTTTTCGTACAGCCTTGTCAGAAGTAAAAGTTTTTGGATTTGAAAGTGTGTACAAGCGTATGTTTGATGCTGTTTTTAATCCTATCCTGGAAAGGTTCAACTATCCGGTAGAAAACAGAAAATACGTTATGATGTATTATCTCAACGGAATCAATGCGGTTAATCTCGAATGGCTCAAAGGCGGATGTGAAAAGCCGATAGAAGAGATAGCGGAAATAATAAAAGTATGTATTCTGGGATTGAATTCAGAACTGCTGAATGAGATTAACAAAATGAAACCTTGCTGATTTCAGCAAGGTTTTTCGTTTGCATATCAGATGTGGATGAGATTTATATTTGTAAAAATTGCAGATTTATGGTAAACTAACTGTATTCTGATTTATGTCTTATACGATATTTCATTATGTATTTTATCAAGGAGGAATTTTAAATGGCAGATGTCTTAACTTTTGTCTCAAGATCGGGTTCTGTTATCTTTGATTTTGAACAGAAAAAAATTATATTTGACAGAGGTGGTGTTTTGTCAGATACAATGGGTTTGATTTCTATGGAAATCAATATGGAAGAAGTAACCGATATTGAGTTGAGACAACCCACAATGATGAAATTAGGTGCTTTTAATATTATCGTTAACAATGTGAGATATGTCACGCAGACAGGATTGGATGCTACTCAGTTTGCTCTCACAAAAAAGGCGGAGTTTCCTGCAATGCAGATGGCTCTTCAAAGAGTTTTAGCTATAGCCGGTAGATATGGCTTCAAGGCTGAAAATGAAGTGAATGTTGCCCGGATAGTTTATACCGGTCCTCAGGATAACGATGTTGTATTCTCTTTTACAAACAATACTAATTCCTCTCTTCGTGTCTATTCTGACTATCTCGTGATAAAACACGCAGGTGCATTGAACTTTATGTCAAAGAGTGGACTGAAGGGTGAAAAGCGAATCAATTTCAGTTCGATATCATCCATCGAGTGCCGTAATGCTAATACAATGTCAGCGGGATTTCTGCAGTTTTCGATAATGGGATCAGGCGTTGGCGGAGGCTTGAACGCGGCTGCGGGTGATGAGAACTCTATCCTTTTTGATGCGACAAAAAATAATCTCGTTCAGCAGATAGTAGAATACATTGAGAGAAGAAGGATAGAACTTGCTCAGCCTCAATTTCAACAGGTCGTTCAGAATGTTTCCGCGGCTGATGAAATCGAAAAGTTCAAAAATCTTCTCGACAAGGGTATAATTACACAAGAGGAATTTGATGCAAAGAAAAAGCAACTTTTAGCTCTCTGATATTTTAAGGACTATGACATTTCGTGTGTCATAGTCCTTTTTATTAGATCAGGGGATCAGAAAAATATTTGAGTTTGTGTTACTCTGAAATTCTGATTTTTGCAACCGTTATTTTGTAGGTTGATTCATAGCACGGAGGATTGTTAACGTAGTAAAGCGTTGTTCCGTCCTCCGAAAAAAAGAGTGACGGACTGTAACCGCATTTCACGAAAGGTTCGCCGGTCTGATACGGAATGGGATTATCAATCGGTGCAAAGGTTTTGCCGTAATCAAAGCTGACGAACATATCTGCACCCGTGTCGCTTTCGCCTCTGATGGCGTGTCGACCTGTAACAACAAGTGTTCCGCATTCACCGCCGACGGGTGACCACGCAATGCAAGGAGATGAGCCGAAGGTTTTACCGCCTGCAGAAACTATCTTTCCGTAATCTGAAACGTCGCCCCAATCATCGAGAGAAGTCGTTCTCTTGCAATAAATCGGATTCATGAAAATACCGACCATTTCGTAAACCATTAAATATTCACCGTTACCCATTTTGGTGATAGAAACCATACCCGGTCTGAGTGACGAATCGGAGCAGGCAACGCATTCGAACTTATCGCTCCAATTAACGAGGTCGGTTGTGTATTTATAAACAAGCTTCTGTGAATGCTCGGGGTCGGAATCGTCTGAATAGAAACAGAAAAGTCTGCCTGTTTCTTCCTCATAAATCAAATACGGTTCCCAAACACCCCATTCTATTCCGCCTGCCTTGTCAACGTTGCAGAAAGCATTGAACGATTTACCGGCATCGTTGCTTGAATAAAGAGTTATCGTGCTGTCAGTCGGACCTTCACCGTATATTGACGTTGCGGCAAGAATGATTGTGCCTTTTTCAAAATTGCCCATATCTGCAGGCAGTTCATAGAGAAAAGGCATCCATTCATTCCAGTAACCTTCGTTCAGGTTATCTCTTACCGTGCAGACGTATTGCCAAGTTTCGGCATCATCGTTGCTCTCATATATGGGATATGTGTCACCCCATTTTTCAAAGGTTGCAAGAAGCTTGCCGTTATCTGCATCATTTTTTTGATAGCGAAGTTTTATGATTGAGGGATATTCAACCACGTTTGCATTATTATCCGCAGGGATGTATACATCACTCACAGACTCAATCTCAAAGTCGATCGGCAGATGCTTGTATTCAAAATTCAGGCCGACACCCGGAAACAGTGTCCCGAAAACTGTCAGCAATGCAAGCAAAAAACGAAAAAGAAGCATTTATATCAGTCCTATCGTTGAAAAGTTATAAATAAATTATATCACAAAAGTGTCTCTTTGCAACAGCTATGTCGCGAGGACCACCGCAGTTCGAAAAAACAAAAAGGCTCGTCGGAAAACCGACAAGCCATAATTGTAAGAAATATACTGTTATCTCTTTG
>JAZRNG010000107.1:0-5738 GCA_045648065.1 Acutalibacteraceae bacterium
AAAAGTTATAAATAAATTATATCACAAAAGTGTCTCTTTGCAACAGCTATGTCGCGAGGACCACCGCAGTTCGAAAAAACAAAAAGGCTCGTCGGAAAACCGACAAGCCATAATTGTAAGAAATATACTGTTATCTCTTTGAGAACTGAGGTGCACGACGTGCGCCCTTGAGACCGTACTTCTTTCTTTCCTTCATTCTCGGGTCACGAGTAAGGAATCCAGCCTTCTTGAGTGCCGGACGAAGAGCTTCGTCATACTGAAGAAGAGCTCTTGAAAGACCGTGACGGATAGCACCAGCCTGACCTGTAACGCCACCACCGTTTACACGGCATACGATGTCGAACTTCTCTGTTGTACCTGTGAGATCGAGAGGCTGACGAACGATGAGCTTAAGTGTTTCAAGACCGAAATAATCGTCGATATCTCTGTCGTTGATTGTAACTTTACCTGTACCTGCGTATACACGAACACGTGCAACTGACTTCTTTCTACGGCCTGTACCATAGAAATACGGAATTGAATCGTACATTATATTTGCCTCCCTTCATTAAAATGCCCACTCTTCAGGCTTCTGTGCTGCATGCTTGTGCTCTGCACCTGTGTAAACACGAAGTCTTGTGAGTGCTTCACGGCCGATTGTTGTGTCAGGAATCATACCCTTGATTGCCTTCTCCATAGCGAAAGCGGGCTTTGTACGCATAAGAGTGCTGTACTTAACTTCCTTCATGTGGCCTACATAGCCTGTGTGATGATAATACATCTTCTGATTGAGCTTGTTACCTGTAAGAACAGCCTTATCAGCGTTGATAACGATTACATGGTCGCCGCAGTCTGCGTGCGGTGCGAATGTGGGCTTATGCTTACCGCGAAGGAGATCAGCTGCTACTGTTGCTACGCGACCGAGCGGCTTACCTGCTGCGTCAAGCACATACCACTTACGAACGATGTCGTTCGCCTTAGGCATATAAGTTGACATAAACTTACCTCCAAATAATTTTTAATGCTCGGATAGTTTACCATACCCCTTGAAATAAGTCAATACTTTTTTTGCAATTTTTAATTTAACTTTTACAAGCTCGTTTTTTCTCTGCTTTTCTCGTTTTTTCATATCAAATGCTCTCTTTTGAAATATAAAAAATTTTTGTTTTGTTTTTGTAAAAAATAACAAATTTCAGATTTTTTCGCAGGTTATGACCTTTTTGCGTTATAACCTGTCTTTTTTTGCACTATGGGTGAGAGGACTTTCTCAAAAAACGAAAGAAAGGAAAATGCAAATGGCACTTAAAGAAAAAGAAAAACTGTTCTGCTCATATTATTCGGAGTCGAGGAATGCACGTAATGCCGCCGCTAAGGCAGGTTACGGAATCCTCACCCACAGAAGTGCGATAAAGCTTATGGCACGTGAGGAGATACGCAAGGAGATAGAACGTATAGACCGTACACGGCTTGTGAGTGCAGAAGAGGTTATTTCAGGTTACCGTCAGCTGGCGTTCGGATCTGTTGCCGATGCTATGAAGCTTGTTTACTGCGAAGAAAGCCCTGATAAGTATGAGCTTGAAGGGTTGGAGCTTTTTAATGTCAGTGAAATCAAAAGACCCAAGGGCGGAGGAATTGAGATCAAATTTTTTGACCGCCTGAAGGCACTTGAACATCTTGAAGCTATGAGTAACGGTGACTCAGATGAAGACTCGGCACTTCCGTTTTACCTCGCTCTTGAAAAAAGTGCTGCCGCATTGAAGGGAACGGAAGATGAGTAATTCGCTTTCATCTTTTTCGGAGTTTTCACCCAAACAGCTTGATGTGCTGACCTGGTGGTGTCGGAATTCCGATAAGCACCGATATGACGCTATCATCTGTGACGGTGCTGTCCGTTCAGGCAAGACTGTTTGTATGTCCCTTTCGTTTGTCGCGTGGACCTTCTATGACTTTAACGAAACTTCATTCGCAATCTGCGGTAAAACAATAGCATCACTTAAACGCAACGTTATCACACCGTTGACACCAATTTTAACCTCCCTTGGCTTCGGGTTGAAAATGAAGACTTCGCAGAATTACATAGAAATAACCTACAAAGACAAGCAAAATCGTTTTTACCTTTTCGGCGGCAAGGATGAAGGCTCAGCTTCATTGATTCAGGGTATGACGCTTGGCGGTATTCTGCTTGATGAGGTTGCACTTATGCCTCGATCGTTTGTAGAACAGGCGATAGCACGTTGTTCGCTTGACCGTTCAAAGCTGTGGTTTAACTGTAACCCTGAGCATCCTATGCATTGGTTTTACAAAGAGTGGATAAATAAGACTAAGGAAAAGAATTGTCTTTACCTTCACTTTACGATGCACGATAATCCGTCACTTACACCTGCGATAATAAAACGCTACGAAAGCCTTTATTCGGGTGCATTTTATCAGCGTTTTGTTGAGGGTAAGTGGGTTGCGGCACACGGTACGGTTTATCCGATGTTTTCGTCAGCGGTTCATGTACGAAAACCGCCCGATACATCACGTATCAGCTGTTACTACATCTCGTGTGACTACGGAACGGTAAATCCGTGCTCGTTTGGTCTGTGGGGAGAGTGTGACGGCAAATGGTACAGACTGCGTGAATACTATTACAATTCGCGTTCAGAAGGTGAACAACGTACGGATATCGAACATTATGCTGAGCTCGAAAAGCTGGCAGGGGAAATTCAGCCTGAGGCTGTGATAGTAGACCCGTCAGCGGCAAGTTTTATCCAATGTATACGCCGAAACGGACGTTTTACCGTCATTCCTGCCAAAAATGATGTGATTGACGGAATACGTCAGGTGTCCGATGCACTCAAGCAGGAAAAAATTTATTTTTCTCCTGAGTGTGAGGATACATTGAGAGAGTTTTCTCTTTATAAATGGGACGAAAAAGCTGTCCGAGATGCACCGCGCAAGGAAAATGACCATGCTATGGACGATCTGCGATATTTCGTTACTACGGCGCTAAACGCACCTGACAGTGACTTTTTCGTGATGAGTGTTTCACGCTGAGGTGAAGCACTCTCCCGACAATTTGATTGATGAAAGGAGAGTCTGAGTGGGAATTTTTAAAAAATTGTCCTCTTCAAAAACAGCGGTCTCTGCACCGCAGACCTATCGACATAATCCTTTCGACAGACTTGATAATTATGTCCCTCTTTCCAATGTGCAGAATTCACTTTACAGAGAGCTTCGTGAGGCTGTCCCCGTACTTGATGCGGCGATTTATAAAATCGTACGTCTGACAGGCGGATTTCACGTAGAGTGTTCAAAACTTTCGCACACCGCCGCCTTACAAAGCTTCTTGAAAAATGTCAGTGTAGGCGGAAATCAGCAGGGAATTGAGGCTTTCGTCGCAACTTATCTTGAACAGCTTCTTACATACGGTACAGCAGTCGGTGAAATAGTTACGGATTCACACGGCAGGTTTGCTGCTCTTTACAACGCTGACCCGGATGACATCGAGCTCAGGAGAGGTGATGACGGGATTTCAGCTGTGGTTTGTGTGAAAAATTTCTATGAAACAGTACCTGTTGAATATCCTGAGCTTGTTACTCTTTCTGTACTTAATCCTGAAGCAGGACACCTTTGCGGAAACTCAATCATGAAAGGTCTGCCTTTTGTGAGTAACATTCTTATGAAGATTTACAATACGATCGGCATAAATTGGGAGCGTGTAGGAAACGTGCGTTTTGCAGTTACTTACAAGCCGCAGAATGACGTTGTGGACAGAGCGTATGCTAAGGACAGAGCACAGCAGGTTGCACGTGAGTGGAGCGAAGCTATGCAGTCAGGAAAGCAGATACGTGATTTCGTCGCTGTAGGTGATGTCAGTATCAAGGCTATCGGTGCGGACAATCAGATCCTTGACAGCGAAGTGCCGGTAAGACAGATGCTCGAGCAGATCGTTGCAAAGACAGGTATCCCTCCCTTTATGCTTGGACTGAGTTGGTCATCGACAGAAAGAATGTCGTCTCAGCAGGCCGATGTGCTTACAAGTGAGCTTGAAGCATACAGGAGAATTCTGACTCCTGTTATTGAAAAAATCAGCCGTTTCTGGCTCGTTTCAAACGGAATTCAGGACAAAGCAGAGGTAGTGTGGGACGATATAACACTTCAGGATGAGGTTGAGCTTTCAAAAGCTGCTCTCTACAGGGCACAGACAAAAAGGATCGAACAGGAGTTGGCTCAGAATGAATAAAGAATTCAGAACAGATATAGCTCCTTGTACGGTCACGGATGAGGATATGCTCCTTATCAATAAGCTGACCGTCAAGGAACTTTCAAAGGATGAAGTATATACATTTAAGGTAATACTCTGCGACAATGAGATTGACCGCGACTGTGAGCGCTTCGATATTGCGGCGCTTGAAAAAATGGCTGAGTTGTTTGTGGGAGTTACGGGAATTTTTGACCACAATCCCGGTAGCGGCAATCAGACTGCAAGAATATTTTCAGCAAAGTGCGAAATCATTTCAGGCAAGACGACATCTTTGGGTGATCCCTACACCTGCGTTATGGCAAAGGCTTATATGCCACGGACAGCAAAGAATGCTGATCTTATAACGGAAATCGATGCAGGTATCAAAAAAGAGGTCAGCGTGAGCTGTCAGGCTGAAGGGTTTATCTGTTCGGTATGCGGTGAGGATATGCGTCACGGACATTGCAACCACATCAGGGGAAGAGAGTACGGTGGCAAGCTCTGCCATTGTATTCTGTCTGATATTACAGACGCCTACGAATGGTCTTTCGTGGTGATACCGGCTCAGATGAATGCAGGTGTTGTCAAAGGGTATAAAGATACATTTACAGATACGTCAGACATAATCAAGTCCGTCAGAAACGGTGAGTGCGTGAAGCTCACTAAAGAACAGTCACGTACACTGTGCGATTATATCGTTTTACTCGAATCAAGAGCTGAGGATGGTAGCGTTTTTCGTAAATCTCTTGCGGATGAGATTATGAAATTCGCTCTGACTGCTGTACCTTCACTCGATGAAGAATGCATCAGGACTATGTGTGCCGATGCAGATACAAAGCAACTCATTAAGTTAAGAGATGCATTCAGAGAGAAGGCGGCAGAGGTGATTCCGCTTTCACCTCAGCTCAAGGCTAAAAAGGAAACAGTTAAAAATCACAATAACGAATACAAATTCTAAGGAGGATTTAAAATGAGTTTTGATAATATAAGACTTGAAAAAGGTATGTACGGCACAGGCCGTTCATTTACACAGACACTTGAAGCACTCGACCCTACAGAAAATTATAAGGGTACGGAGCTTGAAGGACTCGACGCTTATGAAAGACAGCTTAAGAGATTTGATATCAGACCGTCAGGTTCAGACAGTTCGGTCGTAGGCAAATTTTTCCAGACAAGTGATGCAGCGGTGCTTTTTCCTGAATATGTTTCTCGTGCTGTTCGTTACGGTATGGATGAAGCAAGCTTTCTTCCTGATATCGTAGCTACTACCACAAACATTGATTCAATGGACTATCGTGTGATGGACCTTAAGATGAGCTCTGAAAATGCAACTATGAATGTCATCTCAGAAGGTGATACTCTCGCAAATGCAGACTTTACTGTCAGCGACAGAACGATCCGTCTCAAAAAGCGTGGCAGAATGATCACAACTTCATATGATGTGCTTCGTTTCCAGCGTCTTGATATCGTCTCTATCGCGCTCAAGAGAATCGGCGCTTATCTTGCACAGAGCCTTATGGCAGATGCTGTT
>JAZRNG010000108.1:0-2857 GCA_045648065.1 Acutalibacteraceae bacterium
CCTCGGTAGTCAGCTTGAAAGCGAATTTGGTGGTAGATGCTTTGGTATCGCCGCGAATATGGACTTCCTTCTCGTATGTACATACGAAGAAAACGGCGAAAATCCTGAGTTGGTAGTTTATAAGAAGAGATGATAAACATAGCCCCTGACCGTCAAAGTCAGGGGTCATTTCATCCCTCCCCGTTGAAAACCTCCTCTCAACTATGCTATACTGTACCTGAAATGAAATATGAAAATCGGAGGAGTTTTATGTGTAACAAGCTTCTGTACTATAACAAACCCGCAAAGCATTATATGGAAGCCTTGCCATTGGGTAACGGCTCACTTGGTGCTATGTGCTACAGCTCTGTCGGCACAGATGTAATTTCTCTTAATCACGACACCCTGTGGACAGGTCACCCCCGTACTGTCAGAAAAGAGGGTGCTTATGAGTCATACCTCAAAGCTCAGAGGCTTGCCCTTGAAGGTAAATACGTCAAGGCACAGAAGGAAATTGAAGCGAATTTCCTTACCTGCTGGTCTCAGGCATATATGCCCTACGGTGACTTGAGGCTTCATTTCGAAGGTGACAGTTTTGAGGATTTTGAGCGTACCCTCGATTTGTCCGAGGCGGTGCTGACTAACACATATAAATCAGCTGGAGTAAGCTTTAAAAAGACGGCTTTTGTATCACATCCCGACGGCGTGATGGTGTACAGAATTGAGTCAGAAAACGGCAAGGCTTTTTCTTTCAGGGCAGAGCTTGATTGTCCGCTGAAAAGCGAAGGCTTCACCTCTGACGGCTGTCTCATCGTTGACGGGGAATGTCCCGGTGATGCAGATACACAGCATCCGTCTTATCCTTGCCACAGCCTTATCTATTCCGATAAAGATGAAAAAAGAGGCATACGCTTCAGAGGTGCTCTTAAGGTTGAAAGCGACGGTGATATCACCGATGATAAGGCAAGTCTGACAGTTAAAAACGCAACCTGTGCAACAATATACTTCACAATAAAAACAAGCTTCAACGGCTTTGACAAGCACCCTGTCACAGAGGGCAGAGAGTACAAAAACTGTTGCATTGAAACTTTAGATAAAGCTTCTGAACTTGGCTTTGAACAAATCAAAGAAAGACACGTTGCAGACTATAAGTCATACTATGACAGAGTTTCTTTTTCTCTCGGTTCAAGCGACGGTGAGCTGATACCGACTGACGAAAGAATCAAAGCCTTTCAGAATAATAAGAATGATGATGAGCTCTATGTGCTTCTTTTTAACTTTGGCAGATATCTGCTGATTTCATCTTCAAGAGCAGGCACTCAGGCGACTAATCTGCAGGGCATCTGGAGTAACAGCACAAAGCCCTCATGGAACTGCAACTACACCACAAACATCAACACACAGATGAACTACTGGCCCGTGCTCCCTTGCAATATGCCTGAGCTTATGACACCGCTTACAGATATGTTAAAGACCTTATCCGTCACGGGTGAAGATGCTGCAAGGAATTTCTATAACGCCAAGGGCTTTGTGGTTCACCACAATTCTGATATATGGGGCTTCTCTTATCCTGTTCAGGGCAGAGCCTGCTGGGGCTTCTGGCAGGGCGGTTCGGGTTGGTTGTGCCGCAGTCTGTTTGAGATTTATGAGTACACTCTCGATAAGAGCTTTCTCGAAAATACCGCCTTCCCCATAATGAAAAAAGCGGTAGAATTTTACCTTGATATTCTCACCGAGGATGAAAAAGGCAATCTCATAATCTGTCCCGGAACATCACCGGAAAATAATTTCATAATGGGCTTCGGTTCATCGGCAACCTCGAAAAGTACAGCTATGATGAACAGTATTGTTCTTGATTTGTTTATGGGATGTAAAAAAAGCTGTGAGGTGCTGTCGGTAAAGGATGACTTCTATACTGAAATCTGCGAGAGCATAGAAAAAATAAAGCCTCTTTGTATCGGCAAAAAAGGTGAGCTTTTAGAGTGGAATGAGCAGTTGCCTGAAAAAGAGGTGCATCATCGCCACGTTTCGCATCTTTATGCTTTGCATCCGGCAAACCTCATAACCTATGAGAAAGATAAAGAGCTTTTTGACGCTTGCAAAAAGACTTTGGAAATCAGAGGTGACGACGGTACGGGTTGGAGCCTTGCCTGGAAAATCAACTTTTGGGCAAGATTACGTGATGGCAACCACGCCCTTAGCCTTGTGGATAAGCTTCTTACCCTTGTTGATACCGACGGAGAAAACTATCACCACGGTGGTGTTTATCCGAATCTATTTGATGCACATCCTCCCTTCCAGATTGACGGCAATTTCGGTGCACTCAGCGGTATCTGTGAAATGCTTTTACAGTCTGACAGCGAAAACATTTATCTGCTTCCTGCTCTTCCCGACAAATGGAAAAACGGCTCTGTCAAGGGCCTGGCTGCAAAGGGAAATGTTACTTTAGATATTGAATGGGCAGACGGCAAGGTAACAGATTATACTATTCACGGAAACAGCGAAAAGCTAAATATTATAAAATGCAAATAAACAATTAATTTAAGGAGAAACCTATGGAAAAGTATCTTATCAACCCTAATCAGAAAATCAGTAAAATCAGCAAGGACATTTACGGTCACTTTTCGGAGCATCTCGGCAGATGTATTTACGAGGGGCTTTATGTCGGTGAGGACTCCCCTATCCCTAATGTCAATGGTATGAGAAAAGATGTTGTTGATGCTCTCAAGGATATGGGCATTCCCGTACTGCGTTGGCCCGGCGGGTGCTTTGCTGATGAGTACCATTGGAAAGACGGCATCGGCCCAAAAGAAAGCAGAAAAAAGATGATTAACACCCATTGGGGCGGTGTTGTTGAAGACAACAGCTTCGGTACTCA
>JAZRNG010000109.1:0-8286 GCA_045648065.1 Acutalibacteraceae bacterium
TAGAATAAAACAAACTACCATGGGAGGTATTATTATGAGTTTTCCTGTTGCGTTGCAGCTCTACTCCGTACGTGATGCTATGGCGGAAGATTTTGCAGGCACAATCAAAAAAGTAAAAGAAATGGGCTATGACGGCGTTGAATTCGCAGGTCTTTTTGAAAAGAATCCTGCTGATATCAAAGCTTTACTGGCGGAAGTAGGTCTTACTCCGATTTCTGCACACGTTGCTTATGACGAGCTTGCTGCTGATCCTGAAAAGGTGATTGCAGACTACGCTGAGATCGGCTGTAAGTATATTGCGATTCCTTACGCTGTAGAGGAAAGACGTCCCGGTGCTGAGCTTTTCGATGATACAGTTGAGGGCATCAGAAAGTTTGCTCAGATCGGCAAGAAATACGGAATCACATTCCTTTATCACAACCACGACTTCGAGTTTAAAAAGGTTGGCGATGTTTACGGTCTTGATCTTCTTTACAGCACACTTTCAGCTGATGAGCTTCAGACAGAGCTTGATACCTGCTGGGTAAATGTAGGCGGTGAAGAACCTGCAGCATATATCGAAAAGTATTCAGGCAGAGCACCTGTTGTCCATCTCAAGGACTTCTATATGAGTGGCAAGGGCAAACCTGCAAAGCTCTATCAGCTTATCGGCATCGATGACGGTGCACAGGATGCAGAGGAAGAGGAAGCATTCGGCTTCCGTCCCTGCGGCTATGGCGTTCAGAACTTCCCTGCAATTCTTGAGGCTTGTAAAAAAGCTGAAACACTTTGGGTTGTTGTTGAACAGGATCAGCCGTCATTGGGCAAAACACCCGTTGAATGTGCTCAGATGAGCATTGATTATATCAAAGAAATTAACAAATAAGGAGTTTTTTAATATGTCAGATGCAGTATTGAATCAATTCACTCAGACTGTTGAAGAAGAAGCAGTCGACACAGGCAGACGTTTTAAGGTTGGTATCATCGGTACAGGTTGGATCGCAGAAGCTCACCTTGAAAGCTTTCTCGAAATGGACGATGTTGATATCGTTGCAATGGCAGACCTTATCCCCGGTAAGGCTGAAAAGTTTGCTAAGAGATACAATAAGGACGGCAGACTTGATAACGTTCGTTTCTATCCCAGCCACAAGGAACTCCTTGACGCTGAAACAGACCTTGATGCAGTAAGCGTATGTACATACAATATGACTCACGCTGAGTGTTCAATCTATGCTCTTAAGAAGGGTGTAAACGTTCTTCTTGAAAAGCCGATGTGCGTTACAACTGAAGAAGCAGTTGAAATCATGAAGGCTGAAAAGGAAAGCGGAAAGCTCATTTCAATCGGTTTCCAGCCCCGTGGCGATGAGAATATGAAGATGGTAAGAAAGATCGTTCAGTCAGGTGAACTTGGCGAGATTTATTACATCCAGACAGGCGGCGGCAGAAGACGCGGTGTGCCTAACAGCACATTCATCGAAAAGAAAACTGCAGGTATCGGTGCTATGGGTGATATCGGTTGTTACTCACTTGACGTTGTTCTTAATGCAATCGACTATCCGAAGCCGCTTACAGTATCAGGTTACACATCAGGTTTCTTCGGATCAAACCCGAAGTACAATACTCCTGAAGATGCAGCACGTTTTAACGTTGAAGACTTCGCAGCAGCATTTGTTCGTCTTGAAGGCGGAATTATCCTTGACTTCCGTATTGCATGGGCTATGCATCCCGACACACCGGGTGATACAATCATCTTTGGTAAGGAAGGTGCTCTCAGAATCCCGTCAACAGACTGCTGGAACGGCTCAATGTCAGGTCCGATGAAGATTTACCACGACGTAGCAGGTGAGCAGGTTGAAACAGTTGTGCCTCTCATCGAAAACAAGGGTAAGGGTCTCTTCTATAAGAAGTGCCGTTCATTCCTTGATGCTATTGCAAACGGTGATCCGGCTCCGATTCCGACAAGCCAGATTCTCTACAACCAGGCAATCATTGACCATATCGTTAAGTCAGCAGAGCTTGGCAGAGAAGTTGAAGTTGTTATTCCTGAAATCTGATCACAATACAAAAAGACCGTCGGAAATCCCGACGGTCTTAATTTTATATCTGAAGAGAAAAATAAAAGGAGTGGAAAACCACTCCTTTTTCTTTAATTATTTCTTGCTCTTAGCTTTTTCCTTAGGTTTGTTTTTCTCGTTTTCTTCAGCATACTTGTCGCTGAGTTCACGCATTTCATCTTTGATTGCTTCGACAGCTTCAAGGTCATACTTCTTAAGACCGAACTTTTCAACGAATACTTCGTAAGGAATAGCATCGATGTAACACTGCTTGTACTTAACCGGTACCTGCTTGAACTTGATGACAATGTTCATTGCCAACAGAATTACGAAAGCAGCAATTACACAGTAAGCACCCCAGCTTACTCCGCCTTCTACCAGACCGGGAAGGACAGGTGTGATCTTTGAAATAAACATATTGTAGCAAACGATAGAAGCTACTGTTGAAATGATACCGAGTGAAGCGAGAATCACATTTCTAATAAAGCCCTTAGGTGAGCTTGAGAGGATACTCAGAACGAGGCTGAGCAATGCACACAACGCTGCAAGAACGATAGTCACAGCAGAAACTGCAAGGAATATGAAAGCGTTACCGAGAAGCGGTGAACCGAATATTCCAAACAGACCGTCGAAGTCCATAGCTGAAACCTTGTTGTAAATCTCAAGAGCGTTGAAGGTTACACTTTCGTCAAAGAAAGGACCGACTGTATGCAGTGTCGCTAACGGAAGGAAAAGTGTTCCGACGACGAGAAGAATGAGAACGAGACGAGCGATCGAAAAAGGTGAACCGATCGTAGCATTCTTGAGTCTGTCGATTCTCTTCTGAGTCTTTGCATGTTCGATTTCAGCATTGATCGCGTCAACTTCAAGTCTTTCTTCGATTTTATAGTACAAGAGATTTACTCCACAACTCGGACATGTAGGTTTGATATTTGTAATACCGAGCTTTTTGCCGCACTTAGGACAACTTGCCATAAGGATTCCTCCCATCTGTTAATAAAAACATTTTAACATATATTTTTCTATAAATCAAGAACCTTTTAACTAATTTGCATATAAATTCCGATTTTATATAAAACCGCCGTCGATTGCTAATACCTGACCTGTAATAAAACCACTGTCACTCTCGGAAAAAAACTTAACAGCTTTAGCCACTTCTTCAGGTGACCCGATCCTGCCGACAGGTGTTTCGTCTTTCAGACAGTTCATTGTTTCTTCATCGAAGCCTTTGTTCATAGGTGTGTCTATGACACCGGGTGCAATGCAGTTTACCGTTATACCCGAAGGTGCAACTTCACGTGCAAGAGCTTTTGTCATACCGATCACCGCTGCTTTTGAAGCGGAGTAGTGTACCTCGCAGGATGCCCCTGCAACGCCCCACATGGAAGAAATATTGATTATCCTTCCGTATTTATTATGTATCATGTGAGGTAAGGCTCTCTGACAACAGTTGAAAACACTTTTAACATTGCAGTCAAACATTCGGTCATAGTCCTGCATAGTGATATCAGTGAAAAGCTTCTGCTGTGCGATACCTGCGTTGTTTACAAGGATATCCACGCCATTGAAAGCTTTTTCCGCTTCAGAAAAGAGAACCTCAACTTCGTCAGCTTTTGAGACATCTGCCTTGACAGCGATCACACTGCATCCGTTTTCTTTGAGTGTGTTGCAAAGTGCAGAGGCTTCCGCTTTGCTTGTGTTGTAGTTTATTACAACATTGTATCCTGAATCAGCAAAAAGCGCAGCTGTTGCTGCGCCTATGCCTCTTGCTGAACCTGTAATAAGTACAGTTTTCATTTTACATTCCACCTAAAGAATTGAGTGACTCCTCGTCAAGCTTTGTGTAGCCTGTGAGATCGAAGATTGAATCATCAACAGTATTCTTGAAATCGCCTATCTCAGAAATAGAAATGGTTTCACCGTCGATAACTTCCTGACGAACCCATTTTTTGCCTTCAAAGTAGTACTTTGTTACGATTCCGTCAGGTGACTTGTACTCTTCACAAGTATATGTTTTGTCACCGTCCTTAACGGTAGTTGTTTTCACGTAAACCTGATCATCTTTGGCTGTCGAGTCCATAAGGTTGCCCATACCAAGATCTTCGCCTTCTGCCTCCATGTACATCTTCATGCCCATATAGTTAAAAGCAAGGTAGCTCTTGCTGTCCATATTAAGAAGCCTTGCATCAATACCGTTCATAGAAAGAGAAGCACCGAATCTCTCACCGTCCATAGTGATTGTTGTCGGGATTTCTGTATCTGTACCGATAACTGTCATGCTCATGGTGAATTTCTTATCCTTGAGAGCTTTTACGATAACGTCATCGCGAAGGGTAGTTTTCTTTGCTTCGGTACCTTCGTCAAGAAGATCTTCGGGAGAAGCGTTGGGGTTGAAGTTTTGGAGATTCTCGACGGGATCCTGACTTGCAGTACCGCCTGAGGGTTTGTTCTTATCAGGAGTTGCAGTAGTGGTTGTGGTAGTGGTTGAAGTGATCGGATTGCCGTCCTTGTCCTTTTCGATAGGCTTTGTCACTTTGTTACCGTCTTCATCGATAATATACTGACCGTTTGCGCCTGTTACAAACTCGAAATCTTCACCCTCTTTTTCGCCGCAAGCAGCGAAAGCGAAGAGAATTATCATAAGTGAAAGGATAATGCATAAACTCTTTTTCATTTTTTTAAACCTCCGTTGGTATGTTACATATATAGATTACATTATTTCACTCATAAAATCAAGTGAAATATTTGTAAACATTTTGTTATTTATTTGTTATTTACTTATTATTGACATTCTTTGTTTTGGGTTTATAATTTTTGTGAGGTGATTGAAATGCAGGATGTTTTTTGTCCTTTGAAATTAACAGGTGTTGCCGCATCTCTCTGCTCGGCAATCGGTCTTGAAAAGCCTGAAAAAGCTGATGAGCCTTTAGCTGTTCTCAATGCACTCACTGAGAATAAGAATATTGACAGAGTTTTTATGTACAATCCCGATGCAGTTGCACTCTGGATTTTTGAAAAATACACAGATCTTTTTGCTCCTGTTATGCTCAATTCTGACATAACTTTGCCTTTGCAGACGGTTATGCCGAGCGTAACTCCCGTATGCTTCGGTACGATGTATACAGGTGCAGAGCCTGAGGTTCACGGCATACAGTCTTACACTAAACCTGTCATAAAGACAGATACGGTTTTTGATGTGTTTATAAGAAACGGAAAGAAACCGTGTATCGTTTCTACAGGTAATGACAGTATGTCAAAAATCTTTCTTGAAAGAGAGATGGATTACTTTATTGTCGAGTCTCCTGAAGAGGCTAATGAAAAGGCACTTGAGCTTATTAAAGAAGATAAGTATGATCTGATCTGCGTTTATAATGGTAACTATGACGGCAGAATGCATCGCGTAGGTCCTGAGGGCGGCGAGGCAATCGATGCTCTTAAACATAATATAAACGCTTACGAAACTTTTGCAAAGGCAATAGGTGAGAACTGGAAAAATCACAAAACCCTTCTCGGTTTTGCACCTGACCACGGATGCCATGAAATTGACGGAGAAGCGGGCAGCCACGGCCTTATGATGCCTGAAGATATGAATATAGTGCACTTTTATAAGGTGATTTAAATATATCATAATCTGAAAGCGGCAGGAACCCCTGCCGCTTTTTGTATCTGTCAGAAATCTTCTGCTCGATAAATTCGGGTTTGTCGGGTAGAATATTCAATTAATATCGTAGGGGCGACCATCGGTCGTCCGTAAAACGTGATTAATTAAGCGGACGCGCAATGCGCGCCCCTACGAACCCTGTTTCAGTCAACTGCGTAGGGACGGGCGTCCTCGACCGTCCGTTTTTCAGCAGATTCCGCGGATGGTCCGGGAGGCCCATCCCTACGCACACAGAGTTGTATTGTGCGAAATCAATCACCCCGACAAACCCAAATTTGTCAACATGATTGATTTAAAACCAAAGCGGAAAGGCGAAAAGGACGGTAAAATTTACCGTCCTTTTTTAGTCTATGTGTTTTATGAAATTATCAGTACCAGATCCAACCGAACAAGACTATAATAAGAATCCATTGCCACCAAGAATATTCAACGTCAAATGTGTATATTATTCTCAAGTTAGAGTCACTGTCATACACATGAATTTCTGCTGAGCCCGTGCCGTTAGCTCTGACCTTACCGTCCTTAACTGTGAAGTTGATGAGATAATTAAACATGTAAAAGAATAATCAGCATTGAGTTCTTATGCCCAATGCTGATTTTTGCTTTTTTCACGGAGTTGTTATGATACAAAAAACACCGCAGATGAAAACCTGCGGTGTTTAGCTTTATTTCAAAGAATCAACGTAATCACAAGCTGCGAGAGCTGCAACTGCACCGTCTGCTGCCGCTGTAGCTACCTGACGGATTTTTTTGGTACGGCAATCGCCCGCAACAAAGATTCCGTTTGCTACGGTTGTGCAGGTTTCGTCAGCACTTGCGTAACCTCTTTCGTCAAGGTTTATGACATTCGCAAAAGCTTCGTTCTGAGGGATAAGACCGATCGCAATGAAAAGTCCGTCAACACTGAGTTCTGAAACACTGCCGTCGGAATTTTTAGTAAGTTCAACACCGTTAAGCTCTGTTTCTCCTTTGAAAGCTGTTACCTTAGTGCCTGTGATAACCTCAATGTTTGATTTTTCGTAAACCTGCTCAGCAAGCTTCTTTTCACCTGTGAGGAAGTCGAGGTCCTGAACAACATAAACCTTTTCAGCAAGGTCAGAAAGAAGGATTGCTTCCTGAAGTGCGGAGTTACCGCCACCGACAACACCGACTGTCTTTCCTTTATAAAAAGCACCGTCGCAGACTGCACAGAAGGATATTCCTTCACCGACGTACTTGTGCTCATTCGGGAGACCGAGCATTCTGTGCTTTGCACCTGTTGAGATGATGACAGCCTTTCCTTCAAATTCGCCTGAATCTGTGATAACTGTCTTAACGTCACCGTCTTTGATGCTGAGAGCTTCGCAAAGCTCAACGTCAGCACCCTGTTCAAGTACCTGTTCAACGAGCTTGTCGGCAAATTCATTACCTGTGAGCTGAATAAAACCGGGGATATTTTCAACCTTCGGTGAATATGTGATCTGTCCGCCGAAAGTTGCTTTTTCTATTACGAGAACACTTTTATTTGCCCTGCGAGCATACAGGGCGGCGGTAAGCCCCGCAGGACCACCGCCGATAATTATAATATCATACATAACAATATTATCCCTTATTAATGTTTTTGGTTATCTTATGCATTGAGGAATTTCTTGATATCTGAAACACCCGCATACTTTTCTACAACACCGTCTTTGATAACTACAAGTGTCGGTGCCTGCTTGATGCCGAGCTGAGTTGCAAGTTCAGCGTTGTCTTCAGCAAGGAGCTTCTCATATGGGAAGCCTGCTTTGTCAAGGAAAGTACAAGCTATCTTGCAGTTAGGACAAGTTGCTGTTGCGAAAAGAAGGTTACGGTTTTCCGGAGCGGGAGCAGTATCTTCTGCAGGAGCTGCTGCCTCTTCCGCAGGTGCAGATCTCTTGAGTGTTGATCTGCCGATGTCGTAAACCTTACGATCCTTATATTCCTGAGTCTTACCGTCGTTCCAGTTCTTAACGGGACGGTAGTAACCTGTGATACGGCTGTAAACTTCAGCTTCTTCGCCACACTCAGGGCAAGTGAATGCTTCACCTGCGATGTAACCGTGATTCTTACATACTGAGTATGTCGGAGAGATTGAGTAGTACGGAAGTCTGTAGTTTTCTGCAATCTTTCTTACAAGACTTGCACATGACTGCCAGTCAGGAAGCTTTTCGCCGAGGAATGCATGGAATACAGTACCTGAAGTGTAAAGTGTGTGGAGCTCGTCCTGCATATCGAGGGCTGTGAAGATGTCTTCTGTGTAGCCGACGGGAAGGTGTGAGCTGTTTGTGTAGTAAGGTGTCTGATTCTTTTCACAGCCTGCTGTGATGATGTCCGGATAGTACTTAAGGTCATGCTTTGCAAGACGGAAAGCAGTTGACTCAGCAGGAGTAGCTTCAAGGTTGTAAAGATCACCGTACTGAACCTGATAGTCAGAAAGTCTTTCTCTCATATGGTTGAGAACATCCTTTGCAAACTGCTGTGTCTTCTCAGTTGTCATATCAGCTCTGAGCCACTTTGCATTAAGACCAACTTCGTTCATACCGACAAGACCGATTGTGGAGAAGTGGTTATCAAATGTGCCGAGGTATCTCT
>JAZRNG010000110.1:0-9045 GCA_045648065.1 Acutalibacteraceae bacterium
CGTTGCTATTATGCGTGAATATCTTAATGACCCTACAGTTGATCTTTTTGATGTGTATGACCTTCTTACTGTTGATGCACCTCAGCCGTGGGAAATTCTTGCAATCACATTCACAAATAAGGCTGCTAATGAGCTCAAATCCCGTCTTGCAAAACATCTTGGTGATGCAGCCAATGATATCTGGGCAAGTACTTTCCACTCAGCGTGCTCACGAATTTTACGCCGTTACGGAGATCAGCTCGGCTATACGAATCATTTTACAATTTATGATACGGATGATTCAAAGCGTGTGATGAAAGAGGTTCAGAGACTTCTTGAAATCAACGATAAAATGCTTTCACATAAAGAAATTCTCAAAGCAATCAGCAGAGCGAAAGACAGTCTTATATCTCCGCAGGAGTTTATCGAGCAGGCAGGCTCGGATGTCAGACTCAAAACGATAGGCAGAGCTTATGAATGTTATCAGAAACTTCTTAAAACTGCAGATGCACTCGATTTTGATGATATAATTTTCAAAACGGTAGAGCTTCTTGAGTCGAATGAAGAGGTAAGGAATTACTATCAGAATAAGTTTAAGTATATCCTCGTTGATGAGTATCAGGATACCAACCACGCGCAGTATGTTCTGACAAGTATACTTGCAGATAAGTACCGGAATATCTGTGTAGTCGGCGATGATGACCAGAGTATCTATAAATTCAGAGGAGCTACTATTGAGAATATTCTCAGTTTTGAGGAGCGTTACCGTGAGGCAAAGGTAATCCGTCTTGAACAGAACTACCGTTCGACTCAGACTATTCTTGATGCCGCAAATGCTGTTATTGCGAACAATCAGCAAAGAAAGGGCAAAAATCTCTGGACCGATAACGGTATGGGAGACAGAATTATTATCAATACATCATACGATGAAAGAGAAGAGGCTCGCTTTGTTGCTGATACAGTAATGAAAAATGTAGCAGGCGGCAAGAAAATGGGTGATCATGCTGTCCTTTACAGAATGAATGCTCAGTCAAGCCTTGTGGAAAATGCTTTTGTTCGTGCCGGTATACCTTACCGTATAATCGGCGGTCTTCGATTCTACGAAAGAAAAGAAATCAAGGACGCTCTTGCCTATCTTACTGTTATCAACAACCCTTCGGACAATGTTCGTCTTCGCCGTATTATAAATGAACCCAAAAGGGGAATAGGTGATACTACTCTTAATAATGCATCTGAAATAGCTGCAGGTCTTGGCGTGAGTATGTACGAAGTTATATCACATGCTTCTGATTATCCTGCACTCAGCAGATCTGCTCAAAAGCTCGGCTCGTTCACTCAGATGGTAACCGAACTCACAGAGGCTGCTCAGGATCTTAAACCGTCACAGCTCCTCGAGCTTGTTCTTAATAAAACGGGATATTATATTTCATTGAATGCTGACAAGGATACAGCTCAGGACAGAAAAGAAAACCTTAACGAGCTTAAGGCTAACCTTATGCGTTATGAAGAAGAGTCAGAAGATCCGACTCTTAACGGTTTCCTTGAGGAAATTGCACTTATGACTGATATTGATAATTACAATGCTGATGTTGATGCTGTTGTAATGATGACTATGCATTCAGCTAAAGGACTTGAATTTCCTGAAGTTTTTATCATAGGTATGGAGGATGGGGTGTTCCCGGGTTCTCAATCGATCTACAATCCTGAAGATATGGAAGAGGAGCGTAGGCTTGCTTATGTCGGAATTACAAGAGCTAAGCAACACCTTTATCTCACAAATACCAGGACAAGACTTATATTCGGTTCAACCTCACATAATCCACCTTCAAGATTTATTGGTGAAATCCCGTCTGAGCTAACAGAAAAGACCGGAGTCACTTCATATAGCTCGTTTAAGAGAAGTGCAGAGTCAGAGCCGTACAAGGATTTCGGAGAAGATTTCACGAGCGGAAGACCGATAAAGCGTGGTTTCTCAGGTCAGTCATCGTTCTCGAAACCTTCTCAGCCTGTGACAAAGTCTTCAGCTTCTTTCAAGGTGGGCGATACTGTAAAACACAAGGTGTTTGGCACTGGTGTTGTTTTGTCTGCACAGTCTGTAGGCAATGATATGCTGCTTGAGATTGCATTTGATAAGTCTGGCACTAAGAAACTTATGGCCAACTACGCTAAACTTACGACGTGATATTTTTGAATAGTTTTTATTGACAAATTGCTTTAATATGGTAAAATCAAGTTATAGAAATTTATAATGAGGTGTTATTTATGACTAAAACTTTCTCAAAGTTAATCGCAGTAGTACTTTCAGTTTGTATGCTTTTTGCTGTAGCTGTGACTGCAAGTGCTGAAGAGGCTGCGACATTTGCTGTAAGCGGTTCTCTCAGCGGCGCTACAGGTGATTGGGACGATGACTATGCAGAAGTCATCACGATCAAAATTAACGGTAACATCAAAGGTTTTGCTGAAGATGCAGCAGTTACGGTAGGAACCGGTTCTGAAGTTTCAAATCTTTACACTTTTGGTGTTGATGATCTTGGTTGGTCACTTACGCCGAATGGTGGCGATGTTTCTGTTTCAGTTACGTTCGACAATTATGTAAGTCATGCTGAAACATACAACTTCTATTTTGCAGAAGGCACATTCGTTGATGTAGACGGTAATCTCAGTGAAGAACTTACAGTTACTGTAACAGGTAACGATATCATCGAAGCTCTTGAGATTGAGCATATTTCCGTAAGACCGATCGAGAAGCTTATTGATTGGATGTACACTTGGGGTGCTGAAGGCATATGGTTGGATATCATTGATTTTGTTGTAAGTATCCTTGAATGGTTCCTTTACATCTGATTTAACTGAATTTTAATTTAGGAGGCGGACCTTTTGTCCGCCTCAGTTTTTTGAGAAGGTAATAATATGGAGAAAATCAAGTATGCAATTTTTGATGCTGACGGAACCCTTATGGATTCAATGCATATCTGGGATACCGTTGACAGTGCGTTTCTTATGATGCACGGAATTGAGCCGAAAGATAAAAGACTTTTTCGCAAATACGGATATTTTAATACAATTAACCGTATGATTGAAGATTATAATCTTAATATGACTTTTGATGAAGTCAAAGCTCAGATTATGAAGATTCTTGAGTATTACTATGAAAATGTAGCAGCTGCTAAAGAGGGTGTGAGAGAGTTTTTAAAGACTTTGCGTGATAATGGTGTTCACTGTGTAGTAGCAACTGCGACAGACAGATATCTTATGGAGCCGGCTTTGGAAAGAAACGGTTTGCTGGAATATTTTGATGCAGTTTTTACAACGCGAGAAGTGGGACTGAGTAAACACGAACCTGACGTTTTTTACATAGCACGTGACTTTATGAAAGCTGATGATAATCTTTTTGTATTTGAAGATGCAGCTTATGCGATAGATACAGCCAAAAAAGCAGGATTCAGAGTAGTTGCAATTGAGGACTTTTCAGCTGAGGATGAAAGGGAACATATTGTTGAAACTGCTGATTATTATGTAAAAGAATATTCGGAAATGTACAAAATTTTCGACTTCACAGCTAATTAGTTTTGTTGTTTTTCCGATATTTCATAGTATTTATGTTGATTATATTGACCTTTTTTTAATGTTTTGATATACTCGATGGGTAGATTTTGTCTACTGCAAAATAAATGAAACGGAAGTGATGTGTTGAACAAAAAGAAAGCACTGCTTGTGATTAATCCCTGTGCGGGAATTGATCGCAAACGTGTTAATACGCTGGAAATAATTAATAGACTTTCTCCGGATTTTGAAATATTTGTTGAAACTACGAAGTGTCAGGGTGACGCTACTAATATTGTTAAAGAAAAGGGTCACGATTATGATCTCGTTCTTTGCTGTGGCGGCGACGGAACACTTAACGAAACTATAAACGGTGTTATGGGACTTGACAAGAGAATGACTGTCGGTTATATACCCTCAGGATCAACCAATGACCTGGCAAGTACATTGGGTATTCCCACAGGTGTAGGTCCTGCCACGGATCTTATTCTCGCAGGTAAGACAAACGGTTATGATGTGGGATCTTTCCAGGATAAATATTTTAACTATATCGCATCTTTCGGCGTCGCTTCTGATCTTGCATACACAACTCCGCAGAAGTGGAAGAACCTTTTCGGTCATCAGGCATATGTACTCTACGGTGTGGGTATACGTTTATTCCCAATGCTTTTCGGATTTAAACCAACTCATATGACCATTGAGTATGATGGTGGTGTTATTGAAGATGACTTCTATTTTGGTGCTGTGTCAAATACTACTTCAGTTGCGGGTGTGTTCAAGTATGACGATATCAGACTCAATGACGGTTATTTTGAACTTCTCCTTGTCCGTGGATTAAAGAGTAACCTTGATGCTTTCGGTATTCTCAATAAGATTATCCGTAAGGATTACAGCGGCAATAATATCGTTTTTACTAAAACAAAACACGTTAAGATTACTTGTGATGAGAAGGTTGCATGGACACTTGACGGTGAATTCGGCGGGGATGTTGGTGATGTCGATATCAACGTTATCCACAATGCTTACGATATCTATTCCGACAACGAAAACTTGTTCCTGAATAATAATACTTAATTGTTTGGCTGCGAAAGACGTTTAGTTTTTTGCAGCCTCTTTTGTTGTTTTGCACAAAGAGAAAATTGGGTATTTGTTGATTTTATTTATATAAAAAGTTTCTTGCTGATGTTATAATATAATAAATATAAATGTCCGGAGGTTGTTGTATGAAAATTATCAGAAAAGAATATACTTACCCCTCTGCAACCGGTGTTGCTGATATCTTTGCACGTAGCTGGTCACCGGAGGCCGTAGAAGTTAAAGGTGTTGTTCAGCTGGTACACGGAATGGCTGAACACGGTGAGAGATACGAAGAAATGGCAGGCTATCTCTGTGAACAGGGCTATGCATTTATCATCAATGACCATGCCGGTCATGGACGCTCAGTTACGTCACAGAACGAACTCGGTTATTTTAACGGTGATAAGAATAAAGCAGGTATCGGTTTCGTAGAGGACGCTCATAAACTTACTGAAATCGCAAAGAAAGAATTTAATAAGCCTGTCATTCTTATGGGACACAGTATGGGGTCTTTTGTCGCACGTCATTACGTCACCAGATATTCGTCAGATATCAAAGCTGCAATTTTCTGCGGAACAAGCGGTCCTAATCCCGCTGCAGGTGCCGGTATCCTTGTAGCATCACTTATCGAAAAAGTTAAAGGACCGAAGTTTAAAAGTGAGTTTATAAACGGTCTTGCCTTCGGTGCTTATAACAAACGCTGTGAAAAAAGAACTGCTTTCGATTGGCTTTCGGTTAATAAAGATAATATTGACAAATATATTGCTGACGATTATTGTGGTTTCCTTTTTACAGTTTCAGGGTATAAAAATCTTTTTGAAGTTCTTAAGTTTGTAAGTGAACCGATGTGGTACGGTGCTGTTCCGTCAGCACTTCCGATGTATCTTATTGCAGGTTCGGAAGATCCTGTCGGCACATACGGAAAAGGCGTTCAGACTGTATATAACAAACTTAAAGAGACAGGTCACAATGATGTATCAATCAAGCTCTATGAAGGTCTGAGGCACGAAATACATAACGAAGATGACAGATTCAATGTATACGCAGATATAGCGTCTTGGTGCGATTCTGTAATTGACAGATAAGAGGTAGAATAATGCTGGTTTTTTATAATATCGTCAAAAGTGCATTTTATAAGATTTTTGCTGTAATTATTGCGATGCTTCTGACTTTAAGTAATGGTATCAATGCAGGTTTTAACGGTGATATTTATGCGTATGAGTCCAACTCAAAAGTATTCGGACTTGAAACTCTGGAGCGTGCTCAGGGTGTAACGACTGATGGTGAAGGTTGGTATTTCAGCGGAAAGAATTCTCTTGTTAAAATAGCCTTTGATAATCAGACTGTACTTGCTTATAATTATGATGCCATACCTGATGAACTTGCTGATAATTACGGGTCTGCACATATAGGAGGTATCAGTTACTGTGACGGCTATATCTATGCACCGCTTGAAGACAGCAAGGTGTGGGAGTATCCGATTGTTGCAGTATATGATGCAGAGACACTCGAGTTTACAGGTAAGTATAAGGTTCTTCCGAATGACATTATGACACGAGGAATGTCATGGCTTGCCTGCGACAAGGAAAACGGACTTATCTATTCTTCGCACAGCAAGGAAGCAACTGAGCTTTACTGCTTCGACCTTGAAACATTTGAGTATGTTAAAACAGTTGAACTTTCCGAAATGGTAGGCAAACCGCAGGGCGGTGAGGTTTATAACGGACTTATATATATCGGCTCAAACGATATGACAAGAGCTGTTTATACAATCAATCCTGTAACAGGTGAGGTTACAAAGTGCTTTGACAGAATCAAGTATGAATGGAAGCTTATAGATAACTTCGGCGGCGAAGGTCAGGATGTGACTGTTTATCCTATGGAAGACGGCACCCTTATCCACGCCCTTGATATAGGTGCATTGTTTATGGATTCAAACTTAAGGCACTATAAGTGGGACATATGAATTATAAATACGGAGCAGTCTTCTGCTCCGTAATAAAATGTGATGTATAAATTTAGCCTCCGCTGCTTATGCTGCGGAGGCTCTTTGTAATATAAGAAGATTTCACCGAATTCGGGTTTGTCGGGCAAAGGTTACACCTCTGCAATTAATAATGAATGATTAATATTGAATAATTGAGGGTCTGCGACGCTGAAATATAATAGCCGATTCAAGTCATGTATGTAGGGGAGTCGTTTCGGCTTCCACGGATTTTGTGCAAATTCTGACGGGAACATAATATGTTCCCCTACGAAATCAATCCAATCGGTATCGTAGGGACGGGCGTCCTCGACCGTCCGTTAATACAGCAGAATCTGCGGACCGTCCGGGAGGCTGGTCCCTACACACACAGAGTTAGATTGTGCGAAATAAAACACCCCGACAAACCCGAATTTGTAAGGTTTATGTGTTACCTAATCTCATCCGCTATCCTCTGCATATCATCAGGCATTGGTGCGTTTAGCGTGACTTTTTCGCCTGTTACCGGATGAATAAAGCTTACCATATGGCAATGAAGCATCTGGTGTCCGTAATTGTTCTCATCCGTGCCGTAAAGGCTGTCGCCGACAAGTGGCATACCGATATGAGCAAAGTGTACCCTTATCTGATGAGTTCTGCCTGTTTCAAGGTTTATTCTCGCAAGTGCCATTTTCGCATTTTGCTTGATGACAGACCAGTGTGTTACGGCGTAATCTCCGCCTTCACCGACTGCTCGTATTGTCTTCATCGGATCAGGACGGTAAATAGGCGCATCAATAGTACCGTCTTTTTCAGGTTGACCGTTTATAATAGCAAGATACTCTTTCTCGACATTGCCGGGTATCATAGCCGCACAATGCTTGTTGAGTGCACAGATAACAATTCCCGATGTGCCTTTGTCAAGTCTGCCGACTGCGCGGAAAACTGAATTCTTATTCTTTGATTTAAGATAATACGCTACAGCATTTGCAAGGGTATCACCCTGATGATTATGTGTCGGGTGACATGCTATGAACGGATCTTTGTTTATGATAAGTAAGTCGTTATCCTCGTAAAGAATTTCAAGAGGCATTTCAACAGGTTCTATTTCACTTTCAGGGCAGGGGATGTCAACTGAAAGAACATCACCCGTGTGTATGATATCGACTGTTCTGATATGTTCACCGTTGAGCATAATTCCTTTCGGAATCTGCTTAAGCGACTTTAAAAGACGGTATGAAATTTTTGCTTTTTCTCTTAAGAATTTATAGACGTTTTCGCCATCGTAATCTTCTTCGACATTGTAAGAAATCAGTCTGCCCATATCTTCACCTCAATTCTCAAACAATTATACATTAAAAAAAGCTTATTTCAAGTGAATTAATGAATATTTATAAGGTAAACTAAAATATACAGCATAAAAACCTGTGATTTTCTTTGTTAATTGTATATGCTTTTTCGTCAGTATTTTCTATTTTTTGTACAGATTACCAAAAGTTTAAAAATTGAGTTAAAAATATAACAAACTACTTGAATTAATTCCGCAAAAGTTATAAAATAACTATCGGTAAATAAATTAAATTACTATGTTGGAGGTAATTCAAATGGCAGTTAAAGTTGCTATTAACGGTTTCGGTCGTATCGGTCGTCTTGCATTCCGCCAGATGTTCGGTGCAGAAGGTTACGATGTTGTTGCTATCAACGACCTCACAAAGCCCTCAATGCTTGCTACTCTTCTTAAGTATGATACAGCACAGGGTGGTTACTGTGGCACAATCGGTCAGAACCTTCACACAGTTGAAGCTGATGACGAAGCTGGTACAATCACAGTTGACGGCAAGACTCTTAAGATCTATGCTATGGCTAACGCTGCAGAGCTTCCTTGGGGTGAAATCGGTGTTGACGTAGTTCTTGAGTGCACAGGTTTCTACTGCTCAAAGGCAAAGGCTCAGGCTCATATCGATGCTGGTGCTAAGAAAGTTGTTATTTCTGCTCCTGCAGGTAACGATCTTCCGACAATCGTTTACTCAGTTAACGAAGGTACACTCACAGCTGATGATACAATCATCTCTGCTGCTTCTTGTACAACAAACTGCCTTGCTCCTATGGCTAAGGCTCTCAACGACTATGCACCCATCCAATCCGGTATCATGACCACCGTTCACGCTTACACTGGTGACCAAATGATCCTTGACGGTCCACACAGAAAAGGCGACTTCAGACGTGCTAGAGCAGGTGCTGTTAACATCGTTCCTAACTCTACTGGTGCTGCAAAAGCTATCGGTCTAGTTATTCCTGAACTAAACGGCAAACTAATCGGATCTGCACAGAGAGTTCCAGTTCCAACTGGTTCAACTACTATCCTTACTGCTGTAGTTAAAGGTAAAGACGTAACTAAAGAAGGTATCAACGCTGCTATGAAGGCTGCTTCCAACGAGTCCTTCGGCTACAATGAGGATCAGATCGTTTCTTCCGACGTTATC
>JAZRNG010000111.1:0-48194 GCA_045648065.1 Acutalibacteraceae bacterium
TAAAGTACGTTTTGCTTTTCGCAAAACTCTTAGAAATCTTTTCAGGGTTTTTTGTTTCATCGTTGTTTAATTTTCAAGGTGCTAACCTCTGTCTGAGAACCTCTGTCCTCGCGACAGCTTTGCTATTATATCAAACACATCAACCATTGTCAACACTTTTTTACAAAAAAATTAAAACTTTTTTCTGCTTCGCTCAACTCCACCGGGCGTTTTGTTGAAAAATAACATAAATTCAAAAAATCCTTGAATTTATTATTCTTAATGTATATCAATCGCCGATAATACACCTTCTGCATTCTGTTACGACGAAAAAAATTCAATCTAAGTGTTGACAAGTTAAGTGTGATATGCTATTATGCAAGTGTGATATCACAGGTAGCACACCTGACCAAACCAAGAAGTGAAGGTGATAAAATGTTTGAAATCGACCAGAGGAGTCGTATTCCAATCTACGAACAGATCAAAAATCAGATACTTCTGTACATACGTATGGGAATATACAAAGCTAATGAGCAGCTCCCGTCAATACGTTCCGTTTCTCAGCAGACAGGCATCAACGTAAACACCGTTAAAAGAGCTTTTGCTGATCTCGAAGCGGAAGGAGTAATCTATTCACTTGTCGGCAGAGGATGTTTTGTTTCACAGGACGCTGTAGAAAACACATCAATCGCTGACAAAGCACTAAAAGAAATCGAACCAGAGATACGTTCCATGAAATCCAAGGGTGTAGACAAAGAATCTTTGATTTCAATGATTGAACGCATTTATTCGGAGGATGATTGATATGATTAAAATTTCCAATCTTACAAAAACATTTGAAGACTTTACTGCTGTCGATAATGTTTCGATTGAAGTAGGCAACTCCTCAATATACGGACTTGTCGGATATAACGGTGCAGGTAAAACTACTCTGCTGAAAATGATTTCAGGAGTTTATACCCCTGACAGCGGTACGGTTGAAATTGATAGCATCGATCTTTTTAAACATCCTGAAAAGAAGCAGGAGCTTTTCTATGTGCCTGACGATCTTTATTTCGGACTTTCGGCGTCGATGAAAAGCATGGCAAAATTTTACAGTTCCTACTACCCTGCCTTCTGCATGGATACATTTCACAAGCTTTCTGACCTTTTCGGGCTGAATATAAACAAAAAAATTGCGGGTTTTTCTAAAGGTATGCAGCGTCAGGCAGAAATAATCCTTGGTCTTTCCACTATGCCGAAGGTGCTTCTGCTCGATGAATCCTTTGACGGACTCGATCCCGCAAAAAGAAATCTCACTAAAAAGCTCTTGCTTGATTACATGGCAGAAAAGGAATGTTCCATTATCATCTCATCACACAACCTGCATGAACTTGCTGATATGTGTGACCATATCGCACTTATGAACGGACAGAAAATCGCTATGGACTGTTCTGTAGATGATATGAACGGCAGCAGATGCAAATTCAGACTTGTTTATACTGAAACTATCGACCGTAACATCTTTAAAGGCATCGACTACAAAAACTACAAGTCTGACGGAAAAATTGTTTCCTTCACAGTTTCAAAAAACATTGAAGAAGCTGAAAAAATAATCGGATTTACAGGCCCCGTTCTTGTAGAAAAATTCCCGCTTTCTCTCGAAGAGATATTCCTTGAAGAAATGGAGGATACGAATTATGACTTTGAACAGATCTTCTCATAAACAATTTCTTGCAATGTTCAGACAAAGCATGAAGCAAACTCTTGTTTTGCCTATACTCGCCTTTATATGTCTAATGTTTTTCAGTTTGACTGAATCCACACTTTTTGTTAACTACGATTACTCAGACAGTCATCCGTTTTTCTGGGATAGCCTCAGAATTGCCGGCGGAGTGATGGAAATTGCAAACCTCTGCTTCGTCCTTGCAGGTGTAATCAACGCAATGCTGGTCTTCAACTTCGTGTGGAGTAAAAAGCAGACCAATGTATTTTTCTCTCTCGGTATGAGTCGGCGTGACATATACTTCGCAAAGCTCCTCGGCGGTATTATACCAATGATATGTACGCTTATCTTTGCAGGTTTTCTTGAAACATTTAATTGTTTTGTATGCGGTTTCGGGCTCAATTCCCGATTCTATGCGATGGCGGTGCTCGTCGTACTGCAATACATCGCTGTGTATGTATTGGCATTCGTCCTCAGCTGTGCTGTAATGTCAAACACAGGAAATGTCGTAGAGGCACTGATCTTTACAGTTGTTCTCGCAGTTTTTGGTACTTTGTTTGAAAGCTTCCTCGGCTTTACCTTCTGGGAATTCACCCACGGTGCATCCATCACACAAGTCACAGAATCAACTGCAGTCGCAGAGTTTAATTGGTCACAGCCTTTCAACACATTCAGCGGTTACTTTGATGAAGGCTTCATGGATACCTATTTCATGGGCGGAGAGGCATTAACCTTTAACCATTGGTCAGGAGCCATCTGTGCACTCGCCTACTCAGCAATAATCATCTTGCTCGGTTACCTCGGATTCCGGAAGCGAAAAAATGAAATCAGCGGTACATGGGGACGTGCAAAAGGCATGAATGAAATAGTTTCCGCTGTGGCAGGTTTTTATGCTGCATTCATATGTGCTTTCGTTATTTTCGATTCAAGTCACGGAAACGGCGGCTTCCATACATATTTAATATTCATCATCACATTCCTTATAACCGGCATCATCTTCAGACTTATATTCGGCTATAAACGAAAGAAAGAGTTGAAACTCACTCTGAAGCATCTTCCTGCATATGCCGTAGGCTTCGCCGCATTGTTTATCGTATTTTCCGCTGGACTTTTCGGATATTCATCTTATATGCCCGAAAAGAGCGAAGTAGTATCAGTAAAAATCACCTCTCCCCATCTGATTTTCATGGAAGATAGTCTTTCTAATTCTTCTGAATACGGTTTGTATCCGCAAAACGATAAAAACAGGTATACCATCGATCCTGCTTACAACAACCCTGTAAATAACAGCTATTACGTTATGGAAGATTTCGCAGGAATTATATTTTCAGAGGATGACGAAATCGAAAAAGCTATGAAACTACACGAAAAGCTGATCGATGACGGAAAAATCAAAAACAGTGCTAACGATGCAGTAAGTACATACATTATAGTAACCTATACTCTTAAAGACGGAAGCACCCACAAACGTTACTATTCTGAAAGTACTGAAAATACAATCATACAGCTTCTTACAATCAACGACACTCAACCTGTCAAGGATGCACTTAACGACTATGCAAATATAGATCTCAACCTCGAAAGATTCAGAAAATACAATTCAGAAAACCCACCGGAAGAAACTTACGAGGGTGAAGCTGAGTTTTATTCCGAACCCAATGATTACATAGCCAAGGAAGATTTTATTGATATCAGTCACGATTACGGACTTCATTTCTTCAGTAAGTCCCAATATCTTGCACTCAACAACTGTTACCTCTTCCCTAAAGATATGTCGGGCGGTCACAACATCGGTCAGGCTGATGAAGAGCTTTATCGCGCTATTCTCACAGATATGAGAAGCATGACATCGACACAGTACTACCATCATTCAGCTGAAGATGAGTTAGGTATAATTTCGTTCGGTCTGAGCGACTCAGCATATATAAGCCTGGGTCTTAGCACAGATGATCTTGACGAAAATGATACAAAAGAAATTCAGACAACGTCATGGAATCTTAATTCTATCGATATCAAGACAGTCGTAGTGACCAAGGATATGGAAAACACCGTCAAATACCTTGAGGAACACGACCTTATGAAGTACTTTGAGCCCCTCAGAGATACTGGTGACATCAAGCACGTAAAACTTGCCACTCTAGGTGAGCTCTACGGAAGGAACAAGTTGTCATATAACTTACCTGTATTCTACTCAGCCTACTGGACAGGCGAACAGGTAAAGCTGTGGATAAACGAATACGGCAACGCTTCAACGAATTATTTTGAAAAAATCCAACACAAGATAACTGATAAAGAAAAGGTACAATCACTCCTGGATGATTCTGTAGTATACGGTTTCTGCTCAAATGAAAGTAAAATAATGGAAATCACTTATAATGACGGTTCAATTTCTACAGTTATGATCCCCGCAGGTTCAGAGTCAATCAGATAACAAAAAACAGCTGCTTCACTACAAAGTGAGGCAGCTGTTATACTATATAATATATTACTTTTTGTTGTAATTTCTCTTGATTTTAAGAGTTGTTGTCTTCGGGAATTCTGTATCACGTGTCTTAACCTTAGAAATCTGCTTGAATGCAGGCATCTGCTTGTTGAACTCACGGACATCCTGCTTAATTTTATTCTTAGCATCAGGCTCTGCCTGTGTATTAAGGAAGAATTCTGCTGCGATAGCTCCGTCTTCTTCGTAAACAACAACTTCGTTGATGTACTCTATCTTCAAAAGCTTTTCTTCAAGCTCTTCAGGAGAAACGTTTTTACCATTGCTGAGAACGATAAGGTTCTTCTTTCTGCCGCGAAGGAAAAGGAAACCGTCCTTATCGATATAACCGTAGTCACCTGACTTGAACCAACCGTCGTCAAAAGCATCTGCTGTTGCTTCAGGTTCGTCGTAATAACCCATCATAACGTTAGTTCCGCGGATATAAACTTCACCGATACCTTCTTCATCAGGATCGTTGATTTTGATTTCGTTACAGTCAAGAACCTTACCTGCACTACCGAAACGGAAATCATCAAGTCTGTTAACAGTAACAACCGGTGAACATTCTGTGATACCGTAACCGTTAACAACCTGTATACCAAGGTCATAGAGACCCTTCTCGTACTTTGTGTCGAGGTATGCACCGCCGCAGATGATCATTTCAAGCTCACCGCCAAGGTTTTCGTGAACTTCCTTGAAGAGTTTACTTCTTACGTCGATACCAAGTTTCATAAGGAAGTTGCTGATTTTAAGACCCTTCTTAAGGATTTCTTCCTTACCCTGCTTCTTTGCAGTAAACCAGATTCTCTTATAAATTGTTTCAACTGCGAGAGGAACGGCTGAGAAATGCTGAGGATGGTGTGTCGCGATATCCTTCTGAATATCCTTGAGACCCTTACAGATATATCCCCACTCCGAAAGAAGAGGACTTGCTATAAGAGCACTAGCCCACGAAAAAGTATGATTGAAAGGAAGGAATGCGATTGTATGGCTTGCAGTCATAGCTCTGCAAGTTGAAATTGCATTTGAACAGACATTCTTGTGAGAGAGCATAACGCCCTTACTCTTGCCTGTTGTACCTGAAGTATAAACGATAAAAGCAAGGTCATCAGCCTTAACTTCCTCATCAAGGAAGTTTTTGTTGCCTGCATCAAGGCTTTCGTGACCCTTTTTAACGATCTCATCAAAATCTTCCATTTTGATATACTCTGTGATTACCACTTTGTCGGAAGCCTGCATCATCTTGATAGCACTTGCATAATCCTTTGTGTAGATAATAGCGCTGCATCCGCTTCTCTCCATAAGCTCGGTGAGGTCTGCATCAGGAAGCTTTGCATCGAGAGGCACACACACAAGTCTTGACATGCTGCAAGCGTAGTAACAGATAGCCCAGTAGTAGCTGTTTTCGCTGAGGATAGCAACCTTCTTACCTGCCATACCACAATCATAGAGATACTGACCGATACCTGTTGCATCATAAAATGTTTCGTTAAAGCTCTTTTCCTTTACTTTGCCTGAGAAATCATTATAGACAAGGTGTCTTTTATTTTCGCCTTTTTTCGCACCATATAATACTATCTCTTTAAGGGTATCCATATCGGGGAAATCGCCATAGTTTTTGTAGTTAACTTTTGTTTTAATTTTAGCCATTTTCTTTACTCCATTCCCGAAAGCCGTATTTTCCTTTATACAACATTACAGTACAGAAGTGTATATTTTCTTTTTTGCGATAATATCTAATATTTATGAACAAATTGTTAATAAGGGTTGTTTGTCGCATTTTTTGTCTTGACATTTGGATTTGTTAGTTATACAATTATACAAATATCTGAAATCGATGATGCAGAAGGCTGTTTCAGGCGGATTTTTCAGAGAGCCGTACACTTGGTGCAAGTATGGTATTATCTGCGATTCAGTTACCACTGCGGAGAGCGTTCCGAAATAAGGAGCGACGTTCTGCCACGTTACGGCAGTCAGAGTGGCGGTCTTGTACCGCAATACGGGTGGAACCGTGGAGTTTATGCTTCATCCCTTTTACATGAGGGATGGAGCTTTTTTATTTAAGGAGGAAAAAATATGGTAAAAGTAACACTTAAAGGCGATGTCGTTAAAGAATTTGATAACGGCATTTCAGCTGCAGAAGTTGCAAAAAGTCTCGGCATGGGTCTTTACAAGGCTGCTTGTCTTTGTAAGATAAACGGTGAATACGCTGACCTTCGCACAGCTATCAATGAGGATTGCTCTCTCGAAATCCTTACTTTTGACGACGACGAAGAAGCAAAAAAAGCATTCAGACATACTGCTTCACATATAATGGCTCAGGCTGTTAAAAGACTCTTCCCCGAAGCTAAGCTTGCAATCGGTCCTGCTATTGCAAACGGTTTCTATTATGACTTTGACGTTGACAAGGCTTTTTCTGCCGACGACCTTGCAAAAATCGAAGCTGAAATGAAGAAAATCGTCAAGGAAGCTCTTCCGCTTGAAAAGTTTGAGCTTGATCCGGACGAAGCTATCGCAATGATGGAAGAAAAAGGCGAAATATATAAGGTTGAGCTTATCAAGGAACACGCTGACAAGGGTGAGAAAATCTCATTCTTCAAGCAGGGCGAATTCGTTGAACTCTGCGCAGGACCTCATATCCCTGACACAAGCAGGGTAAAAGCATACAAATTAACATCCTGCACAGGCGCTTACTGGCGTGGCGACTCAACGAAGAAGATGCTTCAGCGAATCTATGCTACGGCTTTCACAAAGAAAGACGAAATGGAAGAGTACCTCGCAGCAGTTGAAGAAGCAAAGAAGCGTGACCACAACAAGCTCGGACGTGAACTTGAAATCTTCACAACAAACGAACTTATCGGTCAGGGTCTCCCCATCCTTCTTCCAAAGGGTGCAAGAATCATTCAGCTTATGCAGAGATTCATCGAGGATGAGGAGCAGAGAAGAGGCTGGCAGCTCACAAAGACACCGTATATGGCTAAGAGTGGCCTTTACAAGGTTTCAGGTCACTGGGATCATTATAAAGATGGTATGTTTGTCCTTGGTGATGAAGAAAAGGATGATGAAGTATTCGCACTTCGTCCTATGACTTGCCCGTTCCAGTATCAGGCATATCTTAACCGTCCCCGTTCTTACCGTGACCTTCCGCTTCGTTATAACGAAACATCAACTCTTTTCCGTAACGAAGCATCAGGCGAAATGCACGGTCTTATCCGTGTACGTCAGTTCACAATTTCCGAAGGTCATCTTATGTGCCGTCCTGATCAGCTCGAAGAAGAATTCAAAGGCTGTCTTGAACTCGCTGTTTACTGTCTTAAGACACTCGGTCTTTATGATGACGTTTCATACAGATTCTCACAGTGGGATCCTGCAGACACAGAGAAATACATCGGTTCTGCCGAGCAGTGGGATGAAGCTCAGGGCGTTATGAAGAAGATTCTTGATAACCTTGAAATCCCGTACAAAATCGGCGTCGGTGAAGCTGCATTCTACGGTCCGAAACTTGACATTCAGATCAAGAACGTATTCGGCAAAGAAGACACACTCATTACAATCCAGATCGATCAGATGCTTGCTGAAAAATTCGGTATGGAATACACAGATTCAGACGGAAGCAAGAAGAATCCTTATATCATCCACCGTACATCAATCGGTTGTTACGAGAGAACACTTGCTCTCCTTATTGAAAAATATGCAGGTGCTTTCCCCGTATGGCTTGCTCCTACTCAGGTCAAGCTTCTCCCGATCGCAGACAGACATCACGACTACGCTTACGATGTAAAGGCAAAGCTTGAAGCAGCAGGTATCCGTTGCGAGGTTGATACAAGGAGCGAGAAGATCGGCTACAAGATCCGTGAAGCTCAGCTCGAAAAGATTCCGTATATGCTTCTCGTTGGCGACAAGGATATTGAAGCAAACTGTGTATCAGTACGTAAACGCGGTGAAGGCGATATCGGTGCTATGGGTATCGACGAATTCGTTGACCTCATCGTTGAGCAGGTTAAGTCAAGAATTATTTTCTAAGAGAGGTATCTTCTGATGTCCATTCAGGCAGGTAAAGAATATCTCAGACAGTTCAGTCTGGAAGATAAGGTTCTTGAATTCGACGTTTCAAGTGCAACCGTTGAGCTTGCAGCTCAGGCGGTCGGTGTTGAGGGCAAAAGAATTGCAAAAACGCTTTCTTTTAAAATCGGCGAAGAACCGATACTCATTCTTGCAGCAGGCGATGCAAAAATTGACAACAAAAAATACAAAACAACATTCAGCGCTAAAGCTAAAATGCTTACTCCCGACGAAGTGGTCGAGCTTATCGGCCACGCAATCGGCGGAGTGTGTCCGTTCGGTATCAAAGACGGTGTCAGAACTTATCTTGACGAATCTCTCAGAAGATTCGAAACTGTCTTCCCTGCCGTCGGAAGTTCAAACAGTGCAATAGAAATGACACCTGCTGACCTTGAAAAATATTCTCAGAATTATATCGGATGGGTTGATGTCTGCAAGGATTGGCAGGACGAATAATGATAAGGAGTGATTGATATGTCAGGATTCCGTTTTGGTTTTACAGGCGGTTTCAGCTCTAAAAATGACATAAAAAACTCAGGTGCTGATTTTCACGAGTTGAATCTCGCCGGAATTTCAGAATTAAGCGACGAAGAAATCGACAGACTTGCAGCTGAAGCAAAAGAAAACGGCTACTCCTACGAAACTGCAAACTGTATGCTCCCCGGTGAATATAAAATCACAGTTGACAACCCTGACTATGAAAAAGCTGATGCATATCTTAACTCATCATTTGCCAAAGCAAAGAAGCTCGGCATAAAGATAGTGGTTATGGGCTCTTCAGGAGCAAGAAACTTCCCCGAAGGTGTCAGCTATGATACAGCTTCTGAAAGACTCATTTATTTTTTAAAAAATTATGTTGTTCCTGTTTGTGAAAAATACGGAATTGTTTGTGCTCTTGAAAATCTTTCATACGGAGAGAGTAATATTCTGAATACTATTGAAGAGTCTTTGAAGGTAGTTGAAGCGGTAAACAGTCCGTTTGTTAAAATCCTTGTTGATTTCTATCACTTCGGCTTCAATAAAGACAGCTACGATTCATTAAGAAAAGCAAAAGATCACATTGTTCACATTCACGTTGCAAGTGTTCTTAACAAACGTCAGTATCCCACACCGGATGACGGAGAAGACTATTCTGTTTTAGTCGGCTTCCTTCGTGAAATAGGATATGACAAACGCGAAGCACGTATAAGCTTTGAAGCACGTACACCCGAAGGTAAAACCTTCCCCGAAAGTGCCGCTGACAGCCTTCGTGCTTTCAAAAATCTTTAATTATCAAGGTGATACCTATGAAATATGCAGTAATTTTATATGACGGTATGGCAGACTATCCCGTACCGGCTTTAGACAACAAGACCCCTATGATGCTAGCAAAAAAGCCTAATTTCGACCGTCTTGCTCAAAAGGGTGAGGTTGGTCTTGTGCGTACTGTCGCTGAAGGTCTCAAACCCGGAAGTGACGTCGCAAATCTCAGCGTTATGGGCTATGACCCTATGAAATATTACACAGGACGCTCCCCTCTCGAAGCTGTAAGTATCGGCGTTAAAATGGCGGATGATGACATTGCACTTCGTTGCAACCTCGTTACACTTTCTGACGAAGAAAACTATGACGACAAAACAATGGTTGATTATTCTGCGGGTGATATCTCAAGTGCTGACGCTGCTGAGATCATTAAAACAGTTCAGGAAGTTTTCGGAAACGATGAGTTTACTTTCTATAACGGTGTAAGCTATCGCCACTGTCTTATTCATCACGGTGGTACGGTTGAACTCGGCAATATGACACCTCCGCACGATATTTCAGACAGAGTTGTCGGACCTTACATTTCGACAGCTCCGACAGCCGAAAAACTTGTCGACCTGATGAGAAAGAGCTACGATGTGCTCAAAGATCACCCTGTCAACAAGAGAAGAATTGCAGAAGGCAAACGTCCTGCAAACTCGATCTGGCTCTGGGGTGAAGGCAAGAAACCGATGCTTCCCCTTTTCAGCGATCTGTACGGAATCAAAGGTTCTGTCATCTCAGCTGTCGATCTTCTCAAGGGCATCGGCATTGCCGCAGGTATGAACACACCTGACGTTGAAGGTGCAACAGGCTACATCGACACAAACTTCGAAGGCAAGGCAAATGCAGCTGTAGAGGAGCTCAAAAACGGTGCAGACCTTGTTTACGTTCACATCGAAGCTCCCGACGAGTGCGGACACAGAAATGAGCCCGAAAACAAGGTAAGAGCAATCGAGCTTATCGACGAAAAAGTTCTTCCCGTTATCATCAACGGTCTTGAGGAGATCGGCGAAGATTATAAGATTATGATCCTTCCCGACCATCCGACACCTATCGTAACAAAAACTCATGCAAGCGATCCTGTTCCCTATATGATTTATAAAAAATCAGCAGAAAAGGAAAACGGAGTTGACTCAATCAACGAAGACACAGCAAAGGCAACAGGCGTTTACGTTGATTTCGGCCCGTCAATGATGAAAAAATTTATAGAGGAATGATTTTATGAAAATGAGAATGCCCTCCATCCCGCTTATCACGATTGACCCGTATTTTTCGGTATGGACTGATAATATCAACGGCAAACCCACAACCCACTGGACCGCTGCAGAAAACAACATAATCGGTTATGTGACTGTCGACGGTCAGGTTTTACGTTTTCTCGGTGACGACGATAACTGTCAGAAGATGAACGTTATCCGCATCGACGCTGATACATTCTCAACGACAGCTGTGTACGAGGATGCAGGTATCAGACTTACCGCAAAATTCACATCCCCTATGCTCGTCACTGACCTTTATTACGCTTCTCGCCCGGTTTCATATCTCAAGCTTTCTTACGAAAACATTGACGGTAAAGAGCACAAGGTAACCGCTAAGATTTACGTTACCGAAGAACTCGTTCTCAATAAAGCCAACGAGGGCAAGGCATGGTCCGAAGATGTGCCTATCGACGGACTTTCCTGTGTCAGAATCGGCAGCGGTAATCAGAAGATCCTTTGGAGAAGCGGTGACGATGTAAGAATCGACTGGGGTTACTGCTATCTTGCCGCAGAAGGCAAGGCAAATACAGGAAACGCTGTCATTGAAAACCTTTATTCTGTTTATGCTGAAGCTGAAATAGAAAAAGAAAAGCTTTTCCTTTTCGCTTATGACGATATTGAGAGCATTGTTTATTTCGGTGAAAATCTTAAAGCTTACTGGAAAAATGACGGTAAAACAATCGAATCTGCAATCAGTGAAGCTGCAAATGAATACGATGAACTTCTTAGTAAATGTAATGCTTTTTCAGACAAACTCATTGCCGAGGCAACCGCAAAAGGCGGAGAGAAGTACGCTGAAATGCTGACACTCGCCTACCGTCAGGTTATGGCTGCACACAAGCTCGTTGTCGACAAGGCCGGAAACAATCTTTACATCTCAAAAGAATGTTTCTCAAACGGTTGTGCCGCAACAGTTGACGTTACATATCCAAGTGCACCGATGTATCTGCTTTATAACACAGAGCTTCTTAAAGGTATGCTTCGCCCGATTTTCCGTTACGCTGCATCCGATGCATGGAACTTTGATTTCGCTCCTCACGACGTTGGTCAGTATCCCCTCGTCAACGGTCAGGTTTACGGTAACAATGAGCTCAGATGGCAGATGCCCGTTGAAGAATGCGGAAATATGATTATCCTCGTTTCCGCAATCTGCAAGGCTGACGGTGATTATTCTTTCGCTGAAGAAAACTTCGGTTTGCTTGAGAAGTGGAGCAAGTACCTTGTGAAATACGGCAAAGATCCTGAACATCAGCTTTGTACAGACGACTTTGCAGGTCACCTTGCTCACAACTGCAATCTTTCACTCAAGGCTATTATGGGTATGGCAGGTTTTGCCGATATTCTGAAAAATCTCGGTAAAGATGCAGAAGCCGACGAACTTATGGCGATAGCCAGGGATTATGCAGATTCATTCATTGCAAATGCAGAGAATGAAGACGGAAGCTACCGTCTCGCTTATGACAGAGAAGGTACTTTCAGCCTTAAATATAACTCAGTATGGGATAAAATCTGGGGAACGGAACTCTTCCCCGACAGCTTCTATAAAGCTGAGATTGAGCGATACAAAAAAGAAGCACTCCCCTACGGTGTACCTCTTGACTCAAGAGAAAAATATACAAAGTCCGACTGGCTTATCTGGGTTGCGACACTCGCAGATAACAAAGATGATTTTGAATTTTTCGCTGATCTTCTCTGGAATGCATATAACACTATGCGCACACGAGTGCCGATGACAGACTGGTACTATACTGACACTTCGGAAATGGTTGGTTTCCGTCACCGTACAGTACAGGGTGGTTTATTCATCAGACTTATGCTTGATTAAAAATACAGCGTGCCTTACCTTGTGTAAAGCACGCTGATTTTATTTTTTATTGACATTTTTAATGCCGTATTTCTTTTTTATTCCGGGAAAAGCGTGTGAATAAAAAACAACGGTAATAAAAGTTTTTGCTGCATCTGATATATTGATAACTGAGTTCTTAATTCCACCTTCGGCAAAGTGTTTAAAAACATCCAGTGCCTTGCTCATAAATGCATTTTCAGTTGCTGTTTCTTTTTTCTTTCTTGTGAAAGTCATCCAGTCAAAACAACTTTTGACAACTCTCAACTCCTTATCAGAAACAAGCGAATAGTTTTCCGAAAGAACCTGAATCTGATTTGAAGCTTTTGACAGTAAAAATGTTTCGTCAAGATCAAGATTTTTGCTTTTTACCACATAGTCACCCATCGGTGTTTTGGGGATAACAATGTAATAGTTAAACATAAATGCATCCACATTAAGACTCTGTGCAAAGCTGACTGTTTCTCTGAGCTGCTCAGGAGTTTCATCAGGAAAACCGATTATGAATGAACCGAAAGTTGCAATCCCCGCTTCGGTGCACATATCAACAAACTTACGTATAACCTCGCGGTCCATCGGTTTGCTGATTTTTTTGCGTGTTTCGTCGCTGCCTGTTTCAAGGCCGAGCATAAACCAACGGCAACCTGCCTCATACATTTTTCTGAGTTTTTCTACGTCCTTATATGTATCAGCTCTCGTTTCTGCGCCCCAGAAAAACTTGAGGTTGTTTTTCTGCCTGAAGCTACGGATTTCTTCAACCTCATCATCAGTAAGCAAAAGAAGCTCGTCTGAAAAATTCACCCCGTCAAGTCCGTATTTTTCTTCAAGGTATTTAATCTCTTCAAGAACATGTTTTATCGGGCGTTTGCGATGCTGAGAATTATAAAACATTGTGTTGTAGCAATAAGTACATTTAAACGGACATCCTCGCGACGTGTACATATAAAGCATCTTTTTACAAAAAGGAAACTTTCTGAAGCATTTTTCGACATCAATAAGCTCCCAATCAATTGCAGGAACAGTTTCGAGATCAGTATCATTTTTGTTAGGTGTTGAAACTAATTTTCCATCATCACAATAAGTCAAACCTGCTACGGATTCATAGTTACGTGACGATGTATATTCTTCAAGAAGCCGTCTGAGTTTCGTTTCGGTTTCTCCCGTTATGACAAAATCAGCGAAACCACCTTTGATAATCTGAGGTGCAAATGCTGCCGCAACAACCTCACCCCATATGATAACCGCTCCGTTTTCTCTTGCGAGTGAAGAAACCTGAATTGCATCCCCGACAGATGCTGTCGGAGGCAGATAAAGCATCACAGCATCCGCATTAAAAGCGTCAATAACCTTCTTTGCATCTCTGAAATCCACACATCGGTCAAATACCTGAACTTCATTTCCCAGTGACTTCATATATGATGCTGTTACCATTATACTCCTGCACACAGGGTAGGTTGTCCCTCTCATCATAAAGCCGGCTGACGGCTGAATGAATAAAATTTTCATTTAATCATCTCATTTTAATCTTCTTCTTTATGTCCACTGCACCGTTTACGCAAACCTCATCGCAGCACAGGCACCCGATGCATTTCTTCTTGTCAAGCTGAATCGTTTTTCCGGAAATTCTGAGTGCTTTTTTCGGACAGGTAACGATACATTTTTTACAGAGAATACACTTGTCATTCATCTGCGGATATTTCATAAACACAGCATCACTCATTTTCTGAACAAGTGAGACTGCCCTTGCAGTAATCTTCTTGCCTGAGGTATCAGCTTCTTTAACATCGGGAAGCACAATCGGGGAAGACATCACAAAATCAGTATCTCCCTTGGCAATAAACTCATCGTCTAAAAGTCCTTTATGTGCTGATGCTGCAATAGTAGGCACCTTATCTTCTGCTACACCTATCGTATTAACAATAAATTTATCAAGCAAAAAAATATCTTTACCTGAGAAAGTCAGACCCAGATATCTTTTTCTGCCGTTTGTCGGTCCGTTACCCTCCATAATATCAACCGCATCTACGATTGTAAAATCAGGCTTTACCGTCGCGGCAAGTTCAACAAGCATATTTGAAAAATCCTTTGCTGCAGGATACTTAGCATGAAAAGCAGGCTTCTGCAGACCCGGTATCACTCCGAAAAGATTTTTAACAGCTGCTGTTATGCAGGTCATATTATGAGTTTTGAGCTTCGGCAGATTTATAATATAATCAGCATCATTGACAGCGTTGATTATATTGAATTTTTTATTTGTGAATCCGGACGTTGTCTGAATATCTGAACTTTCAAAGTCGGTATTCAGACCGGCATAATCAGAAAGAAACGAATAACCTGTTTTTTCGTAAACATCCTGCATCTGAGAAAAAAGCAGAAGTGCCCCACCCGGACAGTCAGCAACAGTTATATCCTTCACGCCTATTTCACGAAGACAGCGTATGACCGCAAAAACAAAACGCGGATTGGTTGTAACCGAAAAGGCCGCTTCCTTATCAGTTACAAGATTCGGTTTCAAAAGAACTTTTGCGCCTTCCGGAATTTCCTGTGCAATATTATGCGCATCGAAATGTTTCTTTATCGCATTATAAAGCACTTCGTCTTCATAGCTTTCAGTTTTATATACAGCTAAGCTTTGCATAATATCACCCGACAGATATTATAATTCATAAGGAGAATATAGTCAATTATTTTTCCTTATCGATATATCAAAAAGCAAAAAACGGCGTACATAATGTACGCCGTTCATATTTTTTTAGTTTTAATTACATGCCAACGCTGACCTGAAGAATTCTGAGAGCATCAACACTGTTTACTTTTGTATCAGAATTCATATCCGCAACATCTTTCTGTGCAGATGTGAGATTGATCAGCTTAACTGAATGCTGAAGAACCATAAGAGCGTCTGTTGAGTTCACTTTTGAGTCAGAATTGACATCGCCTTTTATCACACCGTTTTCAACGATGTTGATTTTGTATGTTGTGTATGCATCAAAATCATCAGGGAAATATATCTCAATGATGTTTTCGCCAATCTTGTATTCGCCGCCCTTGGGTGAATAATAGATATTTGTCTCCACAACACCTGTGCTGTGTCTTGTTTCCTTATATGCAATATTCTTAGTTGTGCCGTTAGAGTAAGTAACCTTTACGACAAGTCCGTTCATATCAAGCATACCTCTGTCCTGGAAACGGTGGAAACAACCACCATGATGCAAGAACGTGATATTTTTGTTGTCGGGTGTGAAAACGCCTAAACCGTCGTCTTCGGGAAACGTCCAATGACCGTAATCCCAATCTGTACCCTTATAGAATGTTGTCTTAGTCGGCACTGATACAATTTCAATCTTTCTGATCGATGCTGCTGCACTGTTAAAAGTAAGAAGTGAGAACATCATCACAATAACCATAAAAACAGAAACAATTCTGCTGAACTTTTTCATTTTTGTTCCTCCAAATTATAATTTAGTTATAATATTATAATCTCAATGTAATTAAAAGTCAAATATTTATATTCCCGTCAGATCAAAATCAGGAATAAACTCCTTTGATGACGATTCAATCTCCTGAATAAAAACGTTTTCGAAACCCAGTTTTTCGGCATAATCAAGAACAAGATCATATTCTCTTTCGCTTAGTTTTCGGTTGATCGTCGGATATTCACAGGCTTTTCCACAAGGTGTGTACTGACTCATAAGGCTGAGAATTGTGTCTTCAGGAAGATTTTCCTTTACCCAATCCATCACTCTGAAAGCCTGACTGACATTTCCGGGCAAAACAAGGTGACGGATTATAATTCCTTTCTTCATTATCCCGTTTTCGTCAAAAACATTCTCACCGACCTGACTCTGCATTTCAAGCACAGCCTGAGCTGCAACGGAAAAATAATTTTCTGCACCGCTGTACTTTTTTGACACACTTTCGCTTACATATTTAATATCTGCAAGGTAGATATCAACAAGTCCGTCAAGACTACGAAGGCTTTCGATGCTGTCATACCCTCCGGTATTCCAGACAACAGGGATTGAGGGCTTATACTTTCTGAGAGTTTCGGAAAGCTGAGCAGAATAATGCGTTGGATTGACAAGATTAATATTGTGCGCTCCCTGATTTTCAAGGTCTTTAAAAATCTCAATAAGCTTTTCTTCAGAAATTTCTTTACCGAAAGCATTTCTGCTTATTTCAAAATTCTGACAAAAAACACATTTCAGCGAACAACCCGAAAAGAAAACCGTGCCGCTCCCCTTTTCACCGCTGATGCAAGGTTCTTCCCAGAAATGAAGTGCTGCTCTTGCAACCTTATAAGCGGCAGGTGCACCGCAGACTCCCGTTACCGAGTCACGGTCAATATTACATTTTCGCGGACACGAATTGCACACAAACATAATTTCACCCCATTTCCGGAATATTATAACACAAAAATTTTACTTGTCTATAAGATTGCACTATGGTATAATATATTTCAATTTATATATGAGGTGTGTACGATGAAAAAAATCATTTCTCTTACATTATGTATGTTTTTGATTTTTACTTCTTTTGCTGCTTGTTCAGACAACGGTGATAAAGATCAGGTTAAGGGTAACGGAGATCCGGGCACCACAATTGCGGCAGAGCCGAACTCCATTGCTGATCCGTCAATCAGAAAAAATAAAGTTCATCACGTAGAAATGACGATCAAAAATTACGGCACGATCAAGATCGAGCTTTATCCCGATGAGGCACCGATAACTGTCGAAAACTTCATCTCTCTTGCAAAAAGTGGTTTTTATGACGGATTAAGTTTCCACAGACTTGACAAAGACTTCGTTCTCCAGGGTGGTGCAGGTGACTCTGTAAAGCCCATAAAAGGTGAATTTTCCAACAACGGTGTGCTGAACACAATAAGCCATAAACGCGGTGTCATCTCAATGGCACGTACAAGCGATCCTGACAGTGCTTCTTCACAGTTTTTCTTCTGCCTTGAGGACAGCACCTTCCTTGATCGTAACTATGCCGCTTTCGGTTATGTTACAGACGGTATGAATATAATCGACCAAATCCGTGACAATACACCTGAATCGGATTCTATCCCTAAGGATCAGCAGCCCGTAATTGAAACAATCAAAGTAATTGACTAAGAGGTGCTTAATTTGAGCAGTCTTGACTATCTTAACAGAGTATATTTAAAAATTGACCTTGACTGTATCTGTGAAAATATACGCAAAGTCATCGAAAAAGTCGGTAGTGAAACAAAGGTAATGCCCGTCGTTAAAGCTGACGCTTACGGTCACGGCGCAATCGAGGTTTCGAAGGCACTCAGCGAAATCGGCACTTACGGATTCGCTGTAGCTACTGTCGGTGAAGCACTCGCTTTAAGACGAGCAGGTATAACCAAGCCTTTGCTTATTCTTGACTTCGTTTTTCCGAATCAGTTTGAAACTATTATACGAAACGATATAATGCTCACTGTTTTCCAGTACGGCATCGCAAAGAGTCTTAATGAAGCTGCAAAACAGATGGGCACTACTGCACATATCCACCTGAAAATTGATACGGGTATGGGCAGAATAGGCTACATTCCCAATGATGAAAGCATAGAGGAAATCAAACGCATTTCTGAGCTTTCCAATATAGAAATCGACGGAATTTTCACTCATTTTGCCTGTGCAGATCACGCTGACAAAACTTCTATGAACAAGCAGCTTTCACTTTTCAGAGAGTTTGTGACAAAGCTTGATAATCTCGGCATCGATATTCCTATCAAGCACGTCTGCAACAGTGCAGCTATTATCGATATGCACGACGATTTTCTGAATATGGTTCGCAGCGGTATCATCACATACGGCCTGTATCCTTCTGACGAAGTTCAGAAAGACAGCATCAACGTAAAACCGGCTATGGAACTTCACAGCGTTGTCATCAACGTTAAAACTATCAATAAAGGTGATACTGTCAGCTACGGCTCGACATATATCGCAGAGAAGCCGACAGTCATAGCAACAATTCCCGTAGGTTATGCTGACGGATATCCGAGACAACTTTCAAATAAAGGAAGTGTCCTCATTCACGGTAAACGTGCAAAAATAGTCGGCAGGGTCTGTATGGATCAGTTTATGGTTGATGTAACCGACATCCCCGATGTTATGATTGGTGACAACGTAACTCTCGTGGGCAAAGACGGTGACGATTTTATCTCCTGTGAGGAAATTGGTGAGATCTCAGGCAGATTTAACTACGAATTTTTGTGCTGTATCACAAGACGTGTACCAAGAGTTTATGTCCGTAACGGAAAAACAACAAAAATTGTCGATTATTTAGAGTGATTTTATGGGACAAAAAGCAGAAAAAACAAACGTTATGCGGATTTTAGAGCAGAAAAAAATACCCTATACACCGCACTTTTATCCGCACGGTGAGGGCATTCCTACTGACGGTGTTACAGTTGCGAACTTCGTAAAAAAAGACGTCCGCTGCGTTTACAAAACGCTTGTAACACGGTCAGCGAGTAAAAATTATTATGTTTTTGTAATTCCGGTAGCTGAACATCTCGACTTAAAAAAAGCAGCAAAAGCAGTCGGTGAAAAGTCAATCGAAATGATACATCAGGATGAGCTTCTGCCTCTCACAGGTTATATACACGGTGGTTGCAGCCCTGTAGGAATGAAAAAACAGTTCAAGACTACATTTCACCTTGACGTAGCAAACCTCGAAACAGTTGCGGTCAGTGCAGGTAAGGTCGGTGCACAGATAGAGGTTTCCCCTGCAGCGTTGATAAAGCTTATCAACGCAAGGACAGCTGATCTTATTTTTTAAGTACAAAAGAATTAAGAAAATATCCCGTAACGGCACCCGCAAGGGTGCCGATTATCATATCTATTACTATATTTCCGTCAATAATGAATGACATCACTGCACCTACAGCAAGACCCACTAAGGCAAAAATCAGACTAAACTTTGTAGTATTACTCATACGGTATCACCTCACAAAAAAATTATATCACAATTATATAAAATGCACAATCTTGTAAATTTAGACAAAAATGCATTTTTATAATTGAATTTTCCTTTCAACTATGATATAATTTATACATTATATTAGGAAAGGGGCGGTATAATGGCAAAAAGTGCTGTGTCTGAAAACCAGTTAGAAGAGCAGCAGGAACTCCGTGCCAGTCGTACCATATCGAACAACAGACGTTATGTCGGATCAAAAGAAACCGTTGCTTACGTTGTTTATGATATTTCTCAAAGCTTTAACATAAACAAGTATCAGGACGTTTTCATTACTGATATCGTTCAGGTCGGTTTGAAATTCCAGACAGTTGTTACTTTTATTAACGGTATTTGGGACGTTATTAACGATATTTTCCTTGCCGCAATGGTGGACAGAACAAGAACTAGGTTAGGTAAATTCAGACCGTGGCTTCTTTTTGCAGCAGGTCCCGGATTCTTCCTTTCAATCATCTATTGGCTTCTTCCGCTTATATTCGCTAATACCGGACCGTATAACGTAGGCAAATTGGTCTTTTACCTTTTATTCCACGTTATTAACGAAGTCATAGGTACTATCAGCGGTATCGCACGAACAGGTATGCTTTCTACGATCACGCCGAATGTCATTGAGCGAACGCGACTGATTACCCAGGCGCAATTACTTTCAGGTTTTGTCGAAAAAGCTCCTGAGATTCTCATGGGTCTTCTCATTGACCTTGTCAACCACGGCGTACTTAAGATACCGATGAAGGCTCTGTTTGTTTCGGGCGGTGTTTTCACAACGGCCGTTGCAAGTGCTATGGGACTCTTCTTCGTGTTCACCACAAAAGAAAGAATTCTTCAGAGAAATGAAAAACCAAGTGTTCTTCAGGGATTCAAATCAATTTTCAACAACAAACCGTTGCTTATCCTTACTTTAACTGAATTCCTTTCAGCCTTTGGTATGGATACAGGTGTTAACTACTACTACATAAATGTTCTCGGATTTGCTTCGATGACTACTATCGTTGGTATCCCCGGTGCTTTTGTATCCCCCACAAGCTTTGCTTTTGTTACAAAAGCACGTGAAAAGTTCTCAACAAGAGCTTTGTGGATCGCAAGTTCACACATCAGCGATGTGCTTATGTTGGGCGTATTCGCTGTCGGTTCGATCAACAAGAACTACAAGAGACTTGCAGTTATGATCCCTGCATTTATGATCAGAGAAACTATCTGGATGGCATTCTGGGGTATCAAAAACGTTATTCCCGAAGAAATGCGTAACGAAACCATTGACTACGGTGAGTGGAAAAACGGTTACCGTACAGAAGGTATCACAGGCGTTGCCAAAGACCTTTCAAGAAAGCTCGTAAGCACTCTCGGTGCTACAATCAAGGCCGCAATCCTTGCAAGCATCGGCTATAAGGAAGGTGCAGGCTTCGGTAATCAGAGCGAAAAGACAGAGTACTATCTCTTCATGATGTGTACACTTCTTCCGACAGTAACAGGTATTCTCGGTCTTATCCCGAAATTCTTCTATGACCTTTCAGGTGAGAAGAAAGAGCGTATGTACCGCGAACTTGCTGAACGCCGTCAGAGCATCATCGATCAGATGAAGGAAGTTGACGAAAAAGTTTCTGTAACTGAAACCAATGATTAATTAATTACCGCAATTCAGGTTAAATCCCTGAATTGCTGTTTTTCTTTTATCATAAAAATCATATTTATATTGCAATCTGCAATAATGTATGATATAATGAATCGATTTAATATATTTCAATAAAAGGAGGCGGTATAATGGCAAAAACCGCTGCAGCTGTTCAGAACGAAGTATCTGAACAGGCAGAAATCAAAGCCGGTCGTACCATATCGAACACACGACGTTATGTCGGCTCGAAGGAATCCGTTGCTTATGTTGTTTATGATATCTCCCAGAGCTTCAACATAAACAAGTATCAGGACGTTTTCATCACCGATATCGTACAGGTAGGACTTAGTTTCCAGACAATCGTTACATTCATCAACGGTATATGGGACGTTATCAACGACGTTTTCCTTGCAGCTATCGTAGACAGAACAAGAACGAGATTAGGTAAGTTCAGACCCTGGCTTCTTTTTGCTGCAGGCCCCGGATTTCTACTTTCAATCATCTATTGGCTTATGCCTTTGATTTTTGCCGGTACGAGTCCTTATCATGCCGGTAAATTAGTTTTCTACATAATCTTCACGCTCATACGAAATCTGAATGATTCTCTTAATAATATTTCGAGAACAGGTATGCTTTCGACGATTACGCCTAACGTTATCGAGCGAACTCGACTCATCACACAAGCGAGTCTTTTCTCCGGATTCATTGAAAAAGCTCCCGAAATTCTCATGGGTCTTCTCATTGACCTTGTCAACCACGGTGCTATCAAGCTTCCGATGCGGACACTTTATGTCAGTGCCGGTGTTTTCACCTCAGCAATCATAAGTGCAATGGGACTTTTCTTTGTATTCTCTACAAAAGAACGAGTTCTTCAGCGTACTGAAAAGCCAAGTATTCTTCAGGGCTTCAAGTCTATCTTTAACAACAAGCCGTTGTTAATCCTTACTCTTACAGAGTTCCTTTCAGCCTTCGGTCTGAATACAGGTCTTAACTACTACTACATAAACGTTCTCGGCTTCGCTTCAATGAGTACAATCGTCGGTATCCCCGGTGCGATCGTATCCCCTGCAAGCTACGCTTTTGTTACAAAAGCAAGAGAAAAGTTCTCAACAAGAACTCTGTGGATCGCAAGTTCACATATCAGCGATGTACTTATGTTAGGCGTATTCGCTGTAGGTTCGATCAACAAGAACTACAAGAAACTTGCAGTTATGATCCCTGCATTTATGATAAGAGAAACTATCTGGATGTTCTTCTGGGGTATCAAGAGTGTTATTCCTGAAGAGATGCGTAACGAATCCATTGACTACGGTGAGTGGAAAAACGGCTACCGTACAGAAGGTATGACGGGTGTCGCAAAGGGTCTTGCTCAGAAGCTCGTTGGTACTCTCGGTAACACTATCAAATCAGCTATCCTCGCAAGTATCGGATACAAAGAGGGTGCAGGATTCGGTAACCAGGGTGAAAAGACAGAGTATCTTCTCTTCATGATGTGCACATTGCTCCCGACAGTTACAGGTGTTCTCGGTCTTATCCCGAAATTCTTCTACGACCTTTCAGGCGAGAAGAGAGATCGTATGTACCGCGAACTTGCTGAACGTCGTCAGAGCGTTATCAATCAGATGAAAGAAGTTAATAATAACGCAACCGTCGATGAAAAATAACAAAAATTTACACTGCAGAAGCTACGGCTTCTGCAGTGTTTTTCTCTATATTTTCTTTTTAGACAGTACTCCGACCGTTGCTATCATAGTCGCAGGAAAGATTACGGCAATCATCAGACCGAACTTCAGCGGGTCGAATTCTACAGATGATGCTCTCATCATATCCGAAGCGACACCTGCGAGCCACGGTCCGAATGCACAACCAAGATCGCCGAAAACAGCAAGCATTGCAAAAAGCGGTGTACCGCCTCTCGGGAAAATCTTTGCTGCAAAGCTGAAAACTCCCGGCCACATCGTCGCAACTGAAAGTCCGCATAATCCGCAGCCGATAAGGGAGACTATCGGATTTTTCGAAAGCGTAGAAAGCAGATAAGCCGCTACGCACAATCCCGCACTCAACGAGAGAACTTTTTTGACGTCTATTCTGTCCCCTACTATTCCGAAAACTATTCTTCCTGATGCCATCAGAAAAGCAAAAAGACACGGACCTAAAAGATCTCCCGTGAGTTTGCTTACTCCAAGACTCTTTTCAGCGAAGGTCGATGCCCATTGCGACATCGCAAGTTCACTTGCTCCTGCACAAAGCATCAGCAGTGCCAGAAGAATGAAGGTTCCGTTTTTGAAAAGCTCTCCGATCTTCATCTCATCCTGACCTTCAGGTACAGGCGGAAAAATCGGCACTTTCATAAACATAAACATATTTATAAACGGAATTATCGCCCAGATCATCGGTGCATAAACCCAGTTTTCACTTCCGGCGAACCTGATAGCTACCGTTGTAAATAAAACAACAAACATCTGACCCCAACAGTAGAAAGAATGCAGCAGACTCATTTCGCCTGATTTATTCTGAAGAGGTAAGCCCTCGACAATCGGACTGACAAGCACTTCTATAAGTCCTGAGCCTATGGCATAAATTATGATCGGGATGACAAGGCCTATGTAGTGATTTTCCATCGCACGTGGAAGTATTCCCAACAGAGTAAGTCCGATACAACTGAAAACGTGTGCAAGTACAATCGAAACTCTGTATCCTAGCTTTTCTATCACCTTGACAGATATGATATCTACAAAAAGCTGTGTGACGAAATTGAGCATAATCAGCCAACTTATTTTCGTATAGTTAATGCTGAACTCTTCCTGAAAAACTACGTAAAAAAGAGGGGCTAAATTATTAATAATCGCCTGTACGAAATACCCCGCGTAACAGGCGATTTTTGTCGACATATACTTTTTACTCATTTCCATCTTCCGTTTCTTCGCTGCTTACCAAAGCATCTTTCCAGTACCACCAGCGAAGCTTTTTCGGATCGGGCTTTACTTCATTTGCAAAATATACGGCAGCACGCATTTCATAAAGAATTACACGGTCTGCCACTCCTCCGCTTTCAACACAGTAATCAAGGTAGAAATTATCTCCTTCCTTACCGCGAAGCTGCTCTGTGGTTTCGATTTCAAGCACACTGAAAGCTTCCTTAGCCTCAGGTGTGAGGAAGTCAAGGTCAGCGATTTTAATGATCTTAGGTTCTTTGTTCCTTCGTGAAAACAACATATAATCACCCGTTACATTTTTATTTAGATTAACATATTTTTTCTTTGTTGTAAATAGCGAAAACCTTTTACAACATTGATTTTACACTTGTATACGTGATATAATTTACCCGTTGGAGGCGTTATTATGTTTACACTTAAAGAGAACGATATCATCCTTTTTCAGGGCGATTCCATAACCGACGGCAACCGTGGCAGAAGCAAAGACCCCAACCACATTCATGGTCACGGTTATCAGTACATCCTTGCTTCAGAAATGTATATCGACAACCTTGATAAAAACATCGAAATCATCAACAGAGGTATCAGCGGCAACAGAGTATCTGACCTTCACTCAAGATGGAAGGAAGATTGCCTTGACCTTAATCCGACAGTACTCAGTATCCTTGTCGGAATAAATGACCTGAACTACCATTTTGAAACAGGAAAAACACCTGCTCCCGAAAAATACAGTGAAACTTACAGAAGCATTCTTGACCGGGCACTTTGCCGAAATCCAGACTTGTTCATAGTAATTATGGAGCCTTTCTTCGGAGTTTCAGAGAGCAAGGATTTCAGCGACTTTATGCAGTCTAACATCGGCAGCTATGCTGAAGAAGTAAGAAAAATTGCAGATGAATACAATGCTGTTTTCGTGCCGTTGCAGGATATGTTTGACGAATATGCGAAAACAACTGACATTTATAAGTTGCTGTGGGACGGTGTTCACCCGACAACAGGCGGACATCAGCTTATCGCAAGACGATGGAAAGAATGCGTTAAAGAAAAATTAAACACAAGATAAAACTATCCCGTTGAAGTACAGAGACATCAACGGGATTTAATTATATTATTATTTCTTTGATTATTCTTTGATTTTTACATCCAAGAGAGTCATAAAACTTCTGTGCCGTTTCGTTCGTCTGCCAGACATTGAATTCTACTATGAAACAACCGTGTGCTTTTGCGGTTCTCTTTATCTCGTCAAAAAGCTCTGTTCCGTAACCCTGACGTCTGTACTCTTCGCAGATAAAAAACTCATCTATCCACAATCTTTTGCTTTCAGGATTTTCTTTTGATCTGAAACTGTTTATCCTGCAAAAACAATATCCGACTAACGCGTTGTTTTCATAGGCCGCTATCCCTACAAAACCTTTCACCTTGATTCTGTTTTTAAATGCCTTCTTTGTCATCAAAGCAGGTTCACCGAACAGATCAGGTCTTTCTTCGGCGTGGGATAAAGTAAGCTCATAGCTTTTAGGTGCTACATCTTCATAAGAGCTTTTGTCGATTAATTTAAACTCCATAACATATCTCAGGCAGGAGGTTTTCTGAAACCTGAAAACCTCCTGCGACTTTCATTTAAACGATTACTCTGAACGTTCTTACCTGATTAGGTGTGATATCGAATGAGAATTCATTGTTGCTGAATTCAAGCTCGTTTTCATCAACCTCCATAAGATTACATTCAATAACCTTCTTCACTTCAGCAAAGTTAAGCTTAACCTTTACGTTACCTCTGGACTTACCTGCTTCATACATACGGATGATGAGTCCGTTACCGTCCTGAGCGGGTTTGACAGCATCTACAGCGATATTTCTTCTGCTTACCTCAATGAAAGACTTTTCCGTGCCGAATGTGCCCGACTGAGCGTTTGCGCAGTAGCCCTTAAGCGGCTGATTGAGCTCGAAAGCATACTTAACAGTGTCAGCCTGTGACCAGTTGCCTGCGTGCGGATAGAGTCTGTAAACGAATGTGCTTACGCCCTTATCACCAACAGGATCAGGACAGATAGGTGCTCTCATAAGAGTGATTCTCATAAGGCTGTCCTTGATATCGTAACCATACTTACAGTCATTGATAAGGCTTACACCATAGTCACCTTCAGAAAGATCTGCCCACTTATGACCGCAAACCTCAAAACGTACGAGGTCCGTGCTGTAATTCCAATGTGTCGGACGGTCAATAGAACCGTGCGCGATTTCATATGTCGCATGAGAGCTTATGACGCTTACAGGGAATGCCGCCTTGAGCACTTTCTCTGTTTCATACCAGTCTACCTTTGTATCAAAGTCGATGTAATCAGCGTCTGCATAAAGAATGATATCCTGAGTGATAGTAGACTTATTAAAGCTTCTTACCACTCTTACAACACCCTTGACTTCATCAGCAGCAACAACCTCTATGCTGTCAGCCTTTGTGAGGTCCCAACGCTTCTTCTGATAGTTGAGTTCGAGGTTCCATGCACTTTCTTGGATCGGCTTATCCTGGAAAATTGAAAGAGTATTACCGTTTGCGGTAAGCACTTCTCTGCCGTTGACTTTATCGTAAATGCTTGAAATTTCTGCATTTCCATCAAGAGTAACCTTAAGCTTAGAGTTTTCAAGAAGTGTCTTTTCAGCAACAACCTTATCAAATGAAGCTGTTTCTTTTTCAATCTTATAAACTCTGTAACCCATCTGCGGAACATCTTTTGCGATGAATATTACATCATCACCGTCTTTTGTGAAACGGCACTCGTTACCGTTTTCATCGACAATTTTAGCTGCATCAAACGGGAGCTTTACATTGACAGTACCCGTAATCGGCATTGAGTTCATATTCCAGACGATGATACCATCAGTTGTGACATTTACGTTTTCGTTGATATGCTCGACCGCTGTTGAGAGGAGACCGTTACCGATTTCGTTCATCTGAACGTACTCTTCACGTGTCATCTCCATCGCCTCGTGGATTGACGTGCCCGGAAGGATGTCGTGGAACTGATTAGTCAGAAGAAGCTTCCAGCCCTCTTCCATCTTCTCTGACGGATATTCGTCACCAAGAAGGGTGTTTGAGAGAACATTTGCAAACTCAGCATTTCTGAAAAGGAACTCACCGCGGCGGTTATTTTTCTTTATGAATGCCTGACTTGTGAAAGTACCTCTGTGATTTTCATAAACAAGCTCGTCGTTGAAAGTCGGGATTTCATCCTTGAACTCTTCTGTTCCGCAGAAAAAGTCTGCAACAAATGTATTCTCCGCCTTCGGCATACCCGGCATATTTTCAAAACGCTTTGAACGCTCGATCTGACCGATAGTCACACCGCCGCCACCGTCACCGTAGCCGAACGAGCCTACTGATCTCTTTGTAATATTTTTCTGATTTGTACGCTCCCAGTTATCCTTGATGTAATGTGCATCGTACTCACCCTGATAGTGCTGCTGCTGAACACAGGCAACAACCTCGTCACCTGAATGCGAACGCCAGTTGAATACTGAATACGGGAACTTATGAGTTGCATTATAGTACAACTTTGCAGTATAGAAATACTTCATACCTGAGCGTTTGATAACCTGAGGAAGTGCCCACGTGAAGCCGAAGCAGTCCGGAAGCCAGTAAACATCCGATGACACTCCGAACTCTTTCATAAAGTACTCTCTGCCGTACAAGAGCTGACGAACAAGCGACTCGCCGCTTGCAAGGTTGGTATCCGCTTCGCACCACGTATTACCCACGATTTCCCAACGTCCTGCCTTGACAGCTTCCTTGACCTGCTCAAAGATATCAGGATAGTACTTTTTCATATAGTCGTACACTACAGCCTGACTCTGTGTGAACTTGAAGTCGGGATATTCCCTCATCATTGCAAGGTTATTTGAAAATGTTCTTGCAGTTTTTCTGACAAGCTCACGTGTAGTCCAGAGCCACGCAACGTCAAGGTGTGAATGACCGATCATACACAATGTACCCTGCTTTGCATCGGGAATTTCTGAAAGCAATTTTATAAGAAGCTCATTTGCAGCAGGAACACTCTTATAGAATGTTTCGTCATCGAAGTCAAAATCAAGAACGTGAAGCGACTCATCAATAGCTCTGTAAACGCTGTCATAAATAACTTTATTATCAATATTTTCAAGGCTGTCGTATGCACACTTGATATCGTACCAGTACTTTTGGGTTTCAACATTTATCGCTGAAAGGTGAGCATACTTCATTGTGTAAGTATGGTCTTTCGCACCCGCCATCGCTTCGTCACAGAACATACCGCAGTTAACAGTTGCTTCAATCTCAATGTCAAGCTCATCACCTGCTTTGTTATTATCAACAATAACAACAGTACGGTCCTGCCAGCCTGCTTCGTCACTGAAAGCACCAACGATTTTTCCGTTGATTCTTACAAGTGCCTCACCGCCAAATCCCGCATAAAGATACAGCTTTTTACCGTCCATACTTTCAGGTACGGTTACCTTTGCCTTAAACCATCTTGTCGCATCGTAGCCTACACTCCAGCGATCACCGATTTTCATAATCTGCCTCGGCATATTATCATAAGTAAACTCGCCCGGCTTGTGGTGCCAACCTGTGTAGCTTTCCCACTCGTTGATCGGCATAGATTCCATTATTATTTTCTTTTGAACGTGCTTGATAAGGTTACCCATAATCGAAGCCATTGTCGTCTGCATAAAACCTCTCCTTTCAGCACTTTAAAGTACCATAATTAAATTTTATTAAAACAGAAAATATTTGTCAATAGAAATAAAAAAATTAGACGGTCTTTCCGCAGAAAAAACCGTCTTAAAGAATTAATACCAGATCCAACCGAAGAGAACGATAACAATGATCCACTCCCACCACTGGTAGCTTACTTTCACTTCGCAAGTTTCCTTTACGAGTCCGTCAGTACTTGTAACTGTGATAGTAGCGTTTCCTGTACCTGCTGCATACACATTACCGTTTTCATCAACCTTTGCAACCTTTTCGTTTGATGAAGTCCATGTAAGCTCGTCAGCTGCATAGTTTGATGTAACGTTGATTGTGTGTGATGACTTGTAGTTCATCGCAACTGATGTCTCATTAAGTGTGAAGTTTTTGAAAGAAACAGTAACCTTTGCCATATTAGTAATATCAACATTCGGGTTACCCGGAGTGTTACCTTCTGAAGTAATCGAACAGTCATCAATCACAAGTCCGATATCCGTCTGCTTTAAAGGTGCTGAAGTCTTCTTTGTGAGTGTAACATCAAAAAGGCTAATCGGTGCTTCGACAGGTAAGAGAGCCATGACAGCTGCTTTTTTTGTATTAGGATTCGTAAGTGCTGTCAGCTGACTGCCTTTGTTTATAATATGGTCCAAAGCAAGGTTTTTAAACTCCTCGGTCTGTACAAAAGCTGTACATCCACTGATAGCGGATGAACCATAAACAGTAATGTTAAGAGAATTAAATGCACCCTTTTCGAGTGAAATTCTGATAACGGCTGTCTTAGCGTCCTCTGAAACAAGAGACACTTTGAATTCAGGTGCTGTCGGTGCCGCTGAAGCAGAGATAACAGCAACAGACAACATCATAAGCATTGCAAGTACAACTGCTATAATTTTTTTAATTTTACGCATTTCTATAACCCCTTCAGATTAAATTTACATATTGATTGTAATATTTTTCATTTTATATGTCAACAATTATTTCTTTTTTCTGTACTTTTGATTTTTCATTTGATATAATATAGGGTAAAGGAAAATTAAAAGTTCAAGGCAAGTGGTCATATATGTCAAATAATCGGTACAATCTGGATATGACACAGGGTTCGCTGTTTCCGAAAATATTAAGTTTCGCATTTCCGCTTATGGTTACGGGACTTCTGCAGATAGTTTACAATGCGGCAGACGTTATGGTAGTCGGCAGATTTGCAGGAAGCATCTCTTTGGCGGCAGTAGGTGCTACATCAACCCTTGTCAACCTTTTGCTTAACCTTTTCCTCGGTCTTTCTATGGGTTCGGGCGTCGTTGTGGCAAAGCACATAGGTGCCGGAGACGGAGCTGCCGTTCACCGTTCGGTCCATTCAGCGATGCTTCTTTCGCTTATCAGCGGAATTCTGATCGGGGTATTAGGTGTTCTGATATCGCCTTTCGCTCTCAAGGCTATGGGTACACCGAAGGAAGTTCTTACACTATCAACTCTTTATCTGAGAATTTTCTTTCTCGGCACACCGGCAAATATGATATTCAATTATGGTGCCTCGATACTCAGAGCAACGGGTGACAGTAAGCGGCCGCTTTACATACTCACTTCGACAGGTATTCTGAACGTACTGCTTAACCTTTTATTTGTAATAAAACTCCATATGGATGTAGCAGGTGTCGCTCTCGCTACTATCATCGCTCAGTATGTATCTGCGATATGTGTACTTTACATCCTTCTGAATATAAACAGTTTAATACATCTTTCACCGAAAAAACTCCGTTTTTACAAAGCAGAGTTACTCGATATCCTCAGAATAGGTATACCCGCAGGTCTTCAGGGTTCACTTTTCTCTCTTTCAAATGTCATAATTCAGTCCTCGATAAACTCTTTCGGTCCTGCCGCAATTGCAGGTAACACAGCATCGGGAAATGTAGACAGCATCATCTTCACCTGCTGTAACTCAGTTTCACAGACCGCGACTACATTCACCTCACAGAATTACGGTGCGGGTCAGTTTAGAAGGATAAGACGTATTTATTTCAACTGCATCGGAGTCAGTGCCGCTATCGCTGTAATTTTCGGTGTGGCATTACTGTGCTTCGGACCGCAGATACTTACCGTGTTTTCTACGGATGCCGAAGTGATAGAGATGGGACTGATACGTCTGCGTCTTTTCGCCTTCACTTATATCATAAACAGTGCACTTGACGTCACAACCGGACAGATGAGAGGACTCGGTAAGTCTGTCATTCCGATGATCGTCACTATGGTCGGAGTGTGCGGACTTCGTGTACTCTGGGTGTTCACGGTATTTCAGAAGTACCGTTCACTGTTTGTGCTCTACTTTTCATATCCGGTTTCATGGCTCATTACCGGAATCGTCCTTGTGATTATGTATGCAGTAACTTTCAATAAAATTATAAAAAGGAGCAAAGGAAATGAGACTTCTTGCATTAGGTGACGTTGTCAGTAACGGTGGCTGCGAATTTGTAAGAAAAAAGCTTTCTTCTGTCAAAAAAGAATATAAAATAGATGTATGCATAGCAAACGGTGAAAACTCTGCTGTAGGTAACGGGATTCTCCCCTTCTCTGCTGACCATCTCTTTGCAAGCGGTGTTGATATCATCACTACGGGTAATCACGTGTTCAGACGTGCTGAGATCCACTCATACCTTGACGAACGTGATGACATCATCAGACCGTACAATATGCATTCAAGCGTACCGGGCAAGGGTGTCACAATTCTTGATATGGGTGCTTACCGTATCGGTGTGATAAATCTCATCGGCACCGCCTATATGAATTCAAACTTCGGAAATCCGTTCGACTTTCTCGACAAGGTACTCGAAGAAATCAAGGACTGCAAAGTAAAGGTAGTAGATTTTCATGCAGAGTCTACGGGTGAAAAACGTGCGCTCGCAATTTATGCCGACTCAAGGGTGTCCGCATTTTTCGGTACTCACACCCATGTACAGACAGCCGATGCACAGGTTCTGCCTGGCGGTACGGGTTACATAACAGACCTCGGAATGTGTGGCGCCGCAGACTCAATACTCGGAGTCGAAAGTGAATGTGTAATAAAAGCTCTGCGTACAGGTCTGCCTACACGATTCAAGGCTAAAGAGACCAACATCAAGCTTGACGGTTGTGTATTTGAGATAGATGAAAAAAGCGGCCGATGCATTTCCGCCGAAGCTATTTCCATACTTTAATTCAACGAGGGATTCAAATGAGTAAAACAAAAAAAGTATTATCTTTTATACTGTGCTGTGTCGTTCTTCTTACTGCCTTTACAGGCTGTGAGATGCTTGACCTTTCAATCGAACCGACAACACAACCGGTATCCGACGGACCTGTAGAAGGACTTAACGAAATCGGCTATACTTTAGCTTATCTTCGTACCGACTCACTCAATCCGTATGAATGTGAAAGTGAAACAAATCTTAATGTAGTAAGACTTATGTTTGATCCGCTTTTCAATGTCGGTAATGACTTCAAACCTTCGGGAGTGATAGCTGAAAGCTATACTTACCCTGATGATAATAAAATTACGGTTACACTTAAAGCAGGACTCACCTTCTCTGACGGCTCAGCTCTCGGTGCTGAAGACGTTGTATACTCTTTCGTACTGGCAAAAAAGAGCGCAACTTACTCACCTGCACTTGAAAATATCACAGACGCAAGTACTGACGGCAGTTCAAGCGTCATATTCACCCTCAGGAAAGCAGACCCTTACGAAGTATCAAACCTTTACTTTCCTATAATTAAAAAAGGAAGTGACAAAGACACCTCCAGCTCAGATGAATATTCTTCTGCTATACCCGTAGGTAGCGGAAGATATACGCTCGTGACAGAAAACGAAGCTAAAAAGCTCGTAGCAAACAAAACCCGTCTCGGCTCATACTATCCTAAATATAACTTCATCGGTCTTCGCGACATTACTGAAGTTTCCTCTGTTCCGAGTCTTTTTGACCTGAACGAAATTGATTTTTACACAGAGAGTTTTTCCGAAGGTGTTTACAAAAGATATTCCGGTAAAAGTGCAACTTTCGAAACGTCAAACTTCGTATATCTCGGCATCAACTCGCAGAGTAATATTCTCAAAGAAAGCTCTGTCCGCAGAGCACTTTCACTCCTCATAGACAGGACAAACATCGCATCAGTATCTTTTTCAGACTTTTCCGAGCCTACGGCGACACCTTTCCACCCCTCATTTTACGGTATAAAAGACTGTTCAATCCTCCCTGTAAAATACGATGAAGAATCAGCAGAAGAATTGCTCGCAGAAGCAGGTTTTGATACATTCAACAGCGAAGGAATTCTCTATAATCCGCAAAAAGGCAAACTTCAGCTTCGTCTGCTTGTAAACAAAGATAACAGCTTCAAACTTGCAACAGCACGAAACATTCAACAGACCTTTGCCGCTGTCGGAATCGACGTTATTCTCAAAGAGTACTCCTACAACAGCTATCTTTCAGCCGTAGAAGAAGGTGCTTATGAGCTTTATATCGGAGAAGTCAGACTTTCAAACAGCTTTAATCTCAACGGTTTCTTCACCGAAGACGGTGAATATGCATACGGAATTGATTTCGAAAGCAAATCCGCTGTTGATTACAAATCGTTCCTCAGCGGTACAAAAACAATGCAGGAATTCCTCGACACATTTACTGATGAATTACCTTTCATTCCACTTATGTACCGTAAAGGAATCACTGTAAAAAGCGACAGAATCAATACCACATCACAGACTATAGTAAGCGACTACCTCTATAATGTTAACGAATGGACGGTCGGATAATGGATAAAAACACCAACATTCAATACCTTAAAGGTGTCGGTGAAAAGAGAGCTAAAATCCTCAATAAGCTCGGTATTTTCACCGTTGGTGACCTTTTGCGTTTTTATCCCCGTGACTATATGGACTGGAGCAAAATCAGCTCCATTGCCGCCGCACCGTTCGACTCAAACTGTTGTATCCGTGCGGTAGTGAATCACAAACCGAGCGGAGCAAAAATCCGCAAAGGAATGACGATTTACAAAACCGTTGTAACCGACGGAGAATCGTTGATGAATATCACGATTTTCAACAGTAAATATACAGCTGATGCCCTTGAAGCAGGAAAAGAATACCTTTTTTACGGTAAAGTCAGCGGTAATTTCTACAGACGCGAGATGTCATCTCCGATGATAGCCCCTATCGAAACGGGTATACGGATACATCCCGTGTATCATCAGAGTGCAGGTATAAACTCAAAAGCTATAGAAAAGCTTGTGCGACAGGCATACGGCGAGAGAAACGACTACTTTGTCGATTGTATCCCGCAGCCGCTTCGTGACAAGCTCTGTCTTATGGAAATCAATAGGGCTGTACGTGAACTGCATTTCCCTACAAGCGAAGATATGATATCAGAAGCCAGACGCAGACTGATTTTTGAAGAGCTTTTCATCTTCCAGTTAGGGCTTATGAAGCTTAAAGGCAATCGTAAGGAAAGTACACCTGTGAGAATCAGCGAAGACTTTACAGATGAATTTGTAAAATCGCTTCCGTTCACTCTTACCGGAGCACAGACCCGTGCGGTAAGAGAGAGTGTCACACAGATGACTTCGAACTACACGATGAACAGACTTCTGCAGGGCGACGTCGGCTCAGGTAAAACAGCTGTAGCAGCCGCACTCATCTACACAGTCGCAAAAAACGGATATCAGAGTGCTTTTATGGCACCGACAGAAATCCTCGCTCAGCAGCACTATAAAACTTGTCTTAAATTTTTCGAAAATTCCGACATAAACGTCGCTCTTCTGACAGGCTCAGTAACAGCAGCAAAGAAAAGAGAAATCAAAGCTCAGCTGAAAAACGGAGAAATCACTCTCATCGTCGGAACTCACGCTTTGATTCAGAACGACGTTGAATTCAATAATTTAGGTCTCGTGATCACGGACGAGCAGCACCGTTTCGGAGTGAAGCACAGAGGGGCTCTGAGTGACAAAGGTGACAGACCGCACACTCTGGTTATGTCTGCGACCCCTATCCCCCGTACTCTCGCACTTATGCTGTACGGCGACCTCGATGTTTCAATACTTGATGAGCTTCCTCCGGGCAGACAGCCGATTGAAACTTATGCAATAGACACTGCAAAGCGACACCGAGCCTTTAACTATGTAAAAAAACATCTTGACGAAGGACGTCAGGGTTACATTGTGTGTCCTCTCGTTGAAGAGGGAGAAACTGAACTTGCCGCCGCACAGGAATATTCTGAAAATATCGCAAGAGGGTTTTTCAGCGGATATACCGTAGGACTTCTCCACGGAAAGATGAAGCCGAAGGACAAAGAAGAAGTTATGTCAAGATTTGTTTCAGGCGAAATCAAGCTTCTTGTCTCCACGACCGTTATTGAAGTCGGTGTTGACGTGCCCAATTCCGTGATTATGGTGATCGAAAATGCTGAGAGATTCGGTCTTTCACAGCTTCATCAGCTCAGAGGCAGAATAGGCAGAGGACAGCACAAGTCCACCTGCATACTCATCACAGATGCTCAGAACGAAACCGCACAGCGCAGGATGAAGGTTATGACGAGCACGACTGACGGATTTAAAATCGCAGATGAAGATCTGAAAATGAGAGGTCCCGGTGACTTCTTCGGCTCACGTCAGCACGGTCTGCCTGAAATGAAGATAGCTATGCTGACGGATACGGCAATACTTAACGAAGCTAACCGTTTTGCACGTGAACTGATCATCGATGACCCATACTTCGAGAAGGACGAAAACAAAAATCTGAAACAAGCTATAGAAGATTTATTCTCATCAGAGTATGTAATGAATTAAGATATATAAAACACCAAGGAGCCGCTTGTGCGGCTCCTTATTTTTTTAGTATAAAAAATTATCAAAGACCCAGAAGTTGTTTCTTCTTAGCATCAAACTCTTCCTGGCTGATGACTCCCATATCGAAAAGTTCTTTGAATTTTTTCAATTCTTCTGCAGGAGAAACCTGTTGTATAACGCCACCTGCCGGTGCATTCTTAATCTCTTCAATCTGCTTTCTGATAAAATCAACAACAATTTCAGCCTCAGCATTTTTATCTTTACCGCTGAACTGTATAGAGTTTTCTCCGCCATACTGACTGGATGTCGATGTCATTCCACCTGCAGCAGTTTCAACCTGAATGTATCCGTCTGCGATTGATGACGGCTTGTACTGTACACCAATTGCATCTTTAAAATATATAGTTTTTTCACCCTGTGTCATCGAAGTACCAAGTGCTATACCTGTTATAAGAGTTGATGTCGACTTTGTAGATGTAAAAACCACCTTATTGTCATAAACATCGAGAATTTTCCCAAGATTATTAACTATGCAATATCTTACTCCCTCAGGTCTCATTTTAACTCTTTCTTCCATAGGTGTAGCAGCAAGTTCCTTATTTGCAGCCTCCTGCTCCTTAAGATCTCCCGCAAAATTTTTTGCTGCTTCCTTTGCTTTGTCAAACAATCCCATTTTCATTACCTTCTTTCATATTTCGTAAACAGAATAAACTTGTATGATTCTGTAAACAGCGTTTTTTGCGTAACACCTGAAAACTTTGCTTATACATACAGCACTTATAACTATATTTGCATTCAGCAAAATCAGGGAAACAAAGATACAAAATATCAATGTACATTAACAATATTCATATCATTCATATTATATTCAATAAAATTATAAATGTCAAGCATATTTTATGCTTTAATTGAATATATAATATAGAGATACGAGGTGCTTCTATGAGGAATTTAAAGCTTATACGTGTCATAAATGATTACACGCAGATAAAAGTTCAAATGGAAACAGGTATTCCTCAGAGTATTATCTCAAAATACGAAAACGGTGAGCTTATGCCTACAACTGAAAATCTTATGATCCTTGCAAGCTTTTATAACACAAGCCTTGACTTTCTTATGGATCTGACAGATGAACAAAAACCTTATACACGCAAAAAAAAGGAGCTGTAATCAGCTCCTTTTTATTCTTCCATAAACTTCTTAAGTTTTTCTATCTGCATTTCAGCGTACTCTTTACCTTCGTTATAAAGGGCATTCAGATCCTCTTTATTTCTTGAAATGATAGTTACTCTCTCTGTTTTTTCAGGGCAGAAAAGGAAAGCTTTACCCTCTTTTTCAAGCGTGTACAGGTTTTTGAGCGTTGCATTATAAACATAATGTCTTACGTTCATAGCTTTGACAATTGTGGGATAGTCCTTGAGCATTTCAGAATAAATCGTTCTTCCCATTTCCGGCTTTTTAACATAGTCTCTCGGACGGGTAAGTACTGCTACGACCTTGTCACATCCGTCAGATAATGCACGTTTCAGCGGAATAGAATCAGCTACTCCACCGTCAAAATACTGTTTACCGTCAATCTCTATAGGTTTACACATCGCAGGGACTGCACTTGATGCCTTAAAGACGTCACCTCTGTGTTTGCGGACATCTTCCTTGTTAAAATAGACAGGTTTACCGGTAACTGCATCGACAGCGACGACATAATATTCCATTTCGGTATTGATGAGTTTTTCAAAATTGATAGGATCAACAGTCTCTGTAAGCTCAGAGTATATATAGTCCATGCCGAAGAAAGATCCCGTGGTCACAAAGTTTTTAAAGCTCATGTATCTTTCATCAAAGGCATAGTCTGTGTAAAATCTGTAGTTTCTTCCTTCCTGTTCAGCGACAAAGGAGGCCAGATTTGCTGCACCTGCCGAAACTCCTATACCGTACGGAAATCTGATATTATTTTCAATAAAAGCGTCCAGAACACCGCAACCGTAAATACCGCGCATTCCGCCACCTTCTACAATCAATCCTACTTTCGACAATTTAATCCCTCCATATAGTATAGAATATTAACACTTAGCAGAAAAATAATCAAGCAAAAAACAATAATTTCTTATGATTTTTTATATACCATTATCTGTTTTTGAATACTGAGTCTGCTTCTGTCAAAAATCTGAACAGCTATAAGGAGGCCTTTGAATGAATAATTTTCAATATCCGTTTTACGAAGTCAAAAAGTTTTCAACAATAAAAGAAATGATTGAAATCGCCGCAAACGAAGCCGCACATAAGATCGCATATAAATTCAGATCAGATAAAGAAATATCTACCGTTACCTTTTCTGAGTTTATTGACACAGTGTTTTCTCTCGGTGCTTTTCTGCACGATGCGGGTTTGTCAGACAAGCACATAGCCTGTATCGGCACAAACTCTTACCATTGGATAGTTACCTATTTTACCGTCTTGCGCAGCAGCGGTGTTTTTGTACCTATCGACAAAGACCTTCCTGAGAGAGAGATCTTTTACCTTTTAAATGACAGCGAAGCAAGTGTGGTTTTCTGCGATGAAAAATTCGAAAAAATGTTCCGTTCTCACCATTCAGACTTGGAACAGATAAAAACGTTTATCGTTTTTGACAGAAAAGAAAATGACGGAAAATTCCTTTCATTTGATAGTTGTGTAGAAAAAGGACACAGTCTAGACAAATCAGGTTATCTGGATGAATACAGCGAACCCGACAGATTAAAAATGCTGGTATATACATCAGGAACGACAGGGAATGCGAAGGGAGTGATGCTGTCTGAGCACAATCTCGTTTCAAGCGTTTACAACGGTCTGATGGTTTCAACTGTTTACGATACCGGACTATCGCTCCTTCCCTATCATCACACGTACGAGGCGGTAAGCGATATACTCGTCTCATTTCATCATCATTCAACACTCTGCATCAACGAAAGTCTGCCTGCAATGATGAGTAACTTTAAGATTTACAGACCGTCATACGTTTATATCGTACCTGCGATCGCCGAGTCGCTTTATAAGCGTATAATGAAAAACATACAAAAGAAAGGTGACGAAGACGGCTTCAAAGCTCTCATAAATAAAAGCAACGAACTAAGACGAAGCGGAACGGATAACCGCCGTGAGCTTTTTGGATTTATCCACGAAATATTTGGCAGCAGACTAAAGAAAATAGTTTGCGGTGGTGCTCCGATACGCTCAGAAGTTGCCGAGTTTTTCGACAACGTCGGCTTCGACTTTGTAAACGGATATGGAATAACCGAGTGCTCCCCGCTGGTATGTGTCAACCATGACTTATACAACGATTACCATACCGCAGGCGTAAAGTTGCCGTGTCTTGAATGGAGGATAGACAGTCCCGATGAAAAAGGTACGGGAGAAATATGTGTGAAAGGCGATGTTGTTATGATAGGTTATTTCAAGCGTCCTGACCTTACAGCTGATGTAATTAACGACGGGTGGTTTTATACCGGTGACTACGGATATATCAATGAACGCGAGCAACTCACGATTTCCGGAAGAAAGAAAAATGTAATAGTACTCAGCAACGGAAAAAACATCTACCCCGAAGAAATAGAAAGCTACATCAAAGACCTTGATTATATCAGCGAGGTAGTCGTCAGCGGAGAAAAAACTGCAGAAGGTATAGAAAAAACACTTACTGCAGAAGTTTTTCTTGAGGAGAAAAAAACGCCTGCCGAAGTGTTAAAAAACATCAGAAGTGCCTGTACAGCTCTGCCTGTGTACAAACAGATTTCAAAGGTTATAATCCGTGACAGTGCATTCCCAAAAACAAGTTCAAACAAAATCAAGCGCACATAAAAAAAACGGACGGCAACTGCCGTCCGTTCACATTATCAATGATTATTTAACAACTGTTACATTATCAACCGCTGCAAGCGCATCAGCATCAATCTTAAGATCGCCCTTCTCAAGTGAAGCAACAGCTGCATTGAGAGCTTCCTGTGTGCCTTCTGCAACAGTAGCATCGTTAAGGTCTGAGAGATATGTGATACCTTCGATGAAACCGCCTTCAAACGGAGCAGGCTCCTTATCATCAACCACTGCCTTGATTGCATCGATGTACAACTGTGTGTAGTTGTAAAGCGGTGCACAAAGGAAAGCTGAAGCGTAGAGCTTATCGCCTGTCTCTTCATTTGTTACATTTGCATATGTTTCGGTACCGAAACCGCAGAAGAAAATCTTAGCATCAGCTGCTGCCTTAGCCACAGCTTCGTCTTCATAATCAGAAGCAAGAACTACGCAACCTTCTTTGATAAGCTTATCAGCTGCTGCAGCTGCATCTGCAGAGTAAAGAACTGAAACTGTTGCTGCAGAATTTGCTGCCTTAGCACCCATTGCAAAAGCGTTTACAAGAGTACCGTCTTCGCTCTGAGCGATAAAGCCAAGCTTCGGATTCTCAAGAGCAGTAGCCTTCATAGCTGCTACCATACCTGTAAAGTACATTGCAGCTGACATATCTGCCTTGTAGCCATAGATATTCTTACCGTCATTATCTGCATCACAGACAAAGAACTTAATGTCTTCATTGTCGCCGCCTGAAATCTTCTGGATATCATCAAGGTAACCGGCTTCTGTTGCTATAACAAGATTGCACTCTTTATTAACAATCTCTGTCAAAGCAGCTGATACTGCATCTGCATCATCCGGATTAACATTCTCTACTGTGTAGTTAAATCTTTCTGAACCGATACCATAGCCAAGATTAAGCAACTCATTGATTGCTGACATAGCATAACCTGTGTAGCCTGTTGCTGTATCTTTTGTACCGCTGAGGATAAGACCTATTCTGATATTATCTCTTGTGATGTCTGTGTCACCGTCATCAACCATTGAGCACGATGCAAAGCTCATAACCATTACTGCTGCAATGACAAGTGCGATCACTCTTTTAAACTGTTTCATGGATAGTCCTCCTTGAACCACAATATGATATTATAATTATAGTGTATTTCAAAAGGAAAATCAAGGTATTTTTAAAAATAGAGTGATATAAGATTTATTTTTTATATTGGCATTTCGAAAAAATTGTGTTAGAATGCTCTTAAGGAGTTGATATTATGAAAAAGACATTAAAAGCGATGCTGAGTATAGTTATCGCGGTAACAATGGTTCTGACGGTATTTGTTCCGTCATTTGCAACTGAACCAAAGACAGCTTTCATCGTCGTCAGCGGTATGAATACCTTCCCGCTTATAGACAGCAACGGCGATCAGGCATTCCCTCCCTCATCTGACACAATCACTCAGATGGTATTGAAAGTAGTTCCTCACGTTCTGGCATTCCTTGCCACAAACGATTACGATGCTTTGGGCGACGGAATTTTCCCTCCCCTTTATGATGCTTTCGGACCACTCGCATTTAACGAAAACGGTGACTCAATTCAGGATATCAACGGAACACTCTTTGACTGTTCTCTCGTCGGCAAAGAAGCACCTTTCCTCGCAGGCGAGTCAAATGAATTCGCTACTGTACGTGCAGGTATCGATACATTCGGTCTCGAAAATACATATTTCTTTAACTATGACTGGAGAAGAGACCCTCTTGAGCACGCAGACAGACTCAATGAATTTATAAAAATGGTCAAAGAACAGGGTGACTATGACAGAATCTCACTTGCTGCTTTCAGTATGGGTGGAACGGTTACTCTTTCATACCTCTACAAGTACGGCAGCGACGACCTCGACAATATCGTCCTTTGTTCCACAGCGTTCCAGGGTACGTCCTGTGTCGGCAGCCTCTTCTCTGCAGACTTCAGTCTTTCACTTTCATCTCTGTGGCACAGACTTGCTCTTCTCACACGTGATAACACATGGGAAAACGTAATCGATTACCTCGACGAAGTACTCGAAGCTGCAGGTGTCAACAATTTCCTTGAAACTTTCGCAAACGGCATCACAGATAATCTTAAAGAAAGAATTTACGCTGAACTTCTCATTCCTATCTTTGGCCGTATGCCCGGACTCTGGGCACTTGTTCCCGATATGAATTACGAAGCAGCAAAGGAAACTATGCTCAACGGTGAAGAAACAGCGAATTTTGTCAACAGAATCGATACTTACCATTACAGCGTTCAGCAGAATGCAAAGAACCTGCTTACTGCAGCTATGAATAACGGCACAAACGTTTACATTCTCGCTCAGTATAACTGGCCGTCACTCCCCATCAGTGAGTACGTTGCACAGCAGAACTCAGACAACCTTATCGACGTTGAATATGCAAGTGGCGGTGCTGTAAGTGCAGATCTCGGAGAGACATTTGCTGACGACTACGTCCAGCAGATTCCGTCAGAATATGACTACATTTCACCTGACCGCCAGATCGATGCTTCAACCTGTATGTTCCCTGAACAGACATGGTTCTTCCGTGATATGGGTCACGTTGACTATCCGTACGGTGAGAGCACAGACTTTATTATGTGGCTTGCAACAAGCGAAAAACAGCTTACTGTACGTGACAATCCCGACTACCCACAGTTTATGACGTATGATTATGACAACGCTAAGCTCCTTCCTCTTACCGAGGAGTCGGTCGCACCTACTACAGCAGACACAATTTTCGATATACTTGAAAACATCACACGTTATCTTGCAGACTTTATGAAAAATATCTTTTCATATCTTCCTGCATAAAAACAAAATCGGAGAGTTACCCTCTCCGATTTATTTTTAACTTTTGATATAAAATTAATGTAAAAAGAAAACAACCGCTCTGTTGAGCGGTTGCTTTGTTTGTGTCGGCATCGCCTTATTTTCCCAGGCGGCTGCCCGCCAAGTATCTTCAGCACAGAAGAGCTTAACTACCGTGTTCGGGATGGGAACGGGTGGACCCTCTTCGCCATCAACACCGACTGTCAAGAGTTTCTCTCTCGAACGCTTGATTATTATACAACGGGTTCCGCACTTTGTCAACACTTTTTTTAAAAAATTTTTAAATTATTTTTCAAGAATTTTTTCAATCTCGCCTATATAGATAAAATGGTAATCCCCCGACTTATAATTTGACTCGATAGTCTCATCAATAAAACCTGAATTATCCATCTTCTGAACTGCAATTTTACGACACTTGATGACAAGCTTTGCCTGTGCAGGGAAAACAGCCTCACCGTCATACTCTGCAGTAAGTCCTGCCATACTGATTTTATCACAGTCTCTGCCTGACTTTGTTCCGCAGATTTTAAGTGCATCCTTAAACTGATCATCAAAAAAGCTTACTGTGAAGTAATCACTTTTGTCCATAAACTCTTTTGTATATCTCTGTGGACGTATGAATGCAAAAACAACATCCTTACCCCAGAGTTCACCTACTCCACCCCAGCTTATCGTCATTGTGTTCCAGTCAGTCTTATCTCCTGCTGAAACAAGTGCCCAATCGTCTGCGATTAATTTTACAAGGTTTTCTTTTACATCTCTGATACCTGATAATTCTTTCATATGATCACCCCAAAAATATTTATGATACCTTTCTTTTAATAATTCCAATAACCGAGAAAACAGCAAATGCGACTGCATTTACCGCAACGACGCTTGCTCCCGCAGGCATTGAATATGCAAAAGACAAAAACAGTCCCGTAAAGAAGCATACGACCGACACAATTGCGGAGGTTATAACTACTTTTTTAAAAGATCTGCAAACGCGCATTGACGTAAGTGCCGGGAAGATAACAAGACTTGAAATGAGCATCGCTCCCATTATTCTCATACCTATGACGATCGTGATTGCTGTAAGCAGAGATACGAGTGTATTGTATATTTTTGTTTTTGTTCCCGTCGCACGTGCAAAACTTTCATCAAATGTAACTGCAAAAATCTTATTATAAAATACAATGTAAAGCACCAGAACTGCAACTGAGAGTATCAGACTTATAACCACATCTGCATCACTCATCGCAAGGATGCTTCCGAACATATAGCCGTTGACATCCGAATTGATTCCCGTTGTCATTGAAGTAATTATAACACCCACAGCAAGTGCTGTACTCGAAATAAGCGCTATAGCGGCATCGCCTTTGATTTTACTGTTTTCACTTATCTGCAGCAAAAGGAAAGCTGCAACCACAACAACAGGAACGGATACTGCAAGAGGTGCAACATTCATCGCAAGTGCAATACACAAAGCACCGAAGCCAACGTGCGAAAGTCCGTCGCCTATCATTGAATATCTTTTGAGCACAAGGGTCACACCAAGCAATGCAGAGCAAAGTGCAACAAGAACACCGACGATTATTGCCCTGAGCATAAAGCTGTACTCAAACATTTGTAAGAAGGTTTCAAGCATTTATGTCACCTCCGAATATACGTTTTGCCGCAGGAGTTTTCATATACTCAAGGATTGTGCCGAAAAAGTCACCGTCGTGTTCCATCGAAAGAATCTTCGTTGCATATTCAATAGAGTTTTTAATATCGTGAGTGACCATTATTACGGTCACACCGTGTTTACGGTTAAGATGAGCAATAAGGCTGTAAAGCTCTGCTGTAACAAACGGGTCAAGTCCGGTGGTCGGCTCATCAAGAAGAATCAGCTTCTGCGTAGCACAAAGAGCACGTGCGAGTAAAACACGCTGCTGCTGACCACCCGAAAGCTCGTTGAACGGCTTATTTTTTATTTCTTCTATGCCCATAAGAGCGATATTTTCACGAGCTACCCTTTTATCTTCAGTAGTATAAAAAAGCCTGAATCCTTTTGTCTGTCTGCCACTGAGTACAACCTCCCACACGCTTGCAGGGAAATCCTTCTGCACAACGGTGCGCTGCGGAAGATAGCCTATCTCCCCTGCCCGTATCCCCGAAAAAGTTATTGTGCCTGAATTAAGCTTCTGAAGCCCCAATATACCCTTTAAAAGCGTACTTTTGCCTGTACCATTTTCTCCTACAATACAGAGAAAATCGCCCTTTCTGACGTCAAAACTGACGTTATCAACAGCTTTGGTTTTATCATAGCTCATACAAACCTTTTCGCATGATATCATTGACATCAGTTCAACGCCTCCTTTAAATTATTGTAGTTCTGCTTCATCAGTGAGAGATATGTTTCACCGTTTTCAAACTCTTCTGCCGAAACATTATGACACGAATGAAGCAAGAGCATTTTTGCTTCCGTTTCAAGCGAGACGGCACGGGCAATCTTCGGCTCGGTCAGCTCTTCATAGAAAATGACAGGAATATTATCTTCTTTGATTTTGTCAATTATCTTTGCCATAACTCCTGCACTCGGCTCTGTGTTATCAACGCAAGAGTCAAAAGCCGCAGTAAAACTCAGGCCGAATTCGTTTGTAAAGTTTTTCATCGCAAAACGTGAGCCTGAAACGATTTCTTTTCGATTTGAATGTGAAATCATATTTTCAAAATCTGCTTTAAGACCGAGAATTTCACTTTTGTATTTTTCAGCATTTGCTTTATAAAAATCTTTATTGCTCTGATCTTTTTGAGAAATCTTTTCTGCTATGAAATCTATCATCAACGCAGAATATTCAAGGTTTGTCCAGATGTGCTCGTCAGTTTCGCATTCTTCTGACTCTTCGTGATCATGGTGATCATGATGCTCGTGATTATGACCGTGAACCTCTATGCCTGTTCCCTCAGCAATAGATACAGTTTCAACCCCGTTATTCTTCAATGAAGAAATTATCTGCTCAACCCAGGTTTCCGTATGCTCACTGACATAGAAAAACAGGTCTGCATTTTCAATTTCGATTATATCTGACGGAGTGGGCTCATAGGCGTGACTCTCTACTCCCGGCGGCAAAAGCATAACAACGTCAATCTTATCCCCAACAATCTGCTTTACAAAATCGTAGGCAGGAAAAATTGTTGTTACCACCGTCATTCTGTTGTCCTCAGCAGTATTCTGTGAAGAGCATCCTGAAAAAGCAGAAAACACACAAATCACCGTCAGAAAAATCGACAGTATTCTCTTAAACATTTTCTGCCTCCCTGCAGGTTTTACAAAGTCCGTAAAGGACAGTTTTTTCAGGTTTGATTGAAAAGCCGTGGTGACCGAGTATATGAGAAGAAACCTCGTCGAGAAAATCGCACTTGACGTGAAGCAACTCACCGCAGGATGAGCACTTCAGATGATAATGAGACTTGCACTCGTGACTGTGTCCAACATATTCATAGCAGGCACTCGTACCCTCTTCAACGATATATTTACGCACCTGTCCTGCATTTATAAGCTTTTCAAGGTGTCGGTAGACCGTTGCTTTTCCTACCTTATGACCGTTATCTGCAAGACTGTTCATTATCTCATCTGCAGTAAAATGTCTGCCTTCTTCACTTTTAAGAAGCTCTGCGATAAGCTGTCCTTGCTTAGTATTGTATGAATTTTCCATTATCTCACCTTCTGAATATGAAACTGAAACTCAATTTCATATTTTACAGTTTTCGCCCCGTTTTGTCAATGGTTTTGACATAGAAATCGAAATATAGTATAATAACACAAGAGGTGTTAGTGTGAAAAAGATTTTTAAAATTGCTGTTCCTGTTCTTGTCGTAATCGCTCTGATCGTAACCTGCATTTTTGTATTCAGGAAAAACAGCACAACTGTGATCCTTGACAATAGTGATAAAAGCTATTTTGTAGACTTCTACACTGAGGGTGATAAGGTTTACCTTGAATGTGTGCTGAATATTTACGCCAACGAAGACACCGAGGTTTTGATCTCCGCTACAGACACGGACAATGTAAAAATGGGTCTTCTCAAATCACCTGATCTTACAGGCGTAGATAAGACTGATAACGACACTACATTCAACCTCAAAGCAGGTGAAAATGAAGTCACCGTACTTTTTGAAGGTGACTATGCAGGAATTTATCAGATTTTCGCACGTGAAATTCCAAGATTTGTCGAAGTTAAAACTAAATAAAAATTTACGCTATGCTGAAAACAGCATAGCGTTTTTTCATATATTCAGTTCGTTGTAAAGCTCATCAAAATAATGTGTAAAATCAGGTGGATTTATTCTGACGACTTCCTTAGCCTTTTCGACAAGCATCGGCACATCGTCAATATTTTCAGCATAGGAAACACCTTCCACATCCTTAAACCATTTTACACCTTCAACGATTTTATGGTCAGATGAACGAAGCACAACACACGGAGTTCCTGCAAGAATTGAGAAGATAACACCGTGGAATCGGTCGGTTATCATAACCTCGTGTGTTGAAATTTTGTCCACAAGCCTCTGTATTTCGCGAATACGGTTTTCAGGCGAAACGTGTTTCTTTATATTGGTATCCGCCTGGCTTAACATACTGTCTTTTCCGAGTACGGACTTCATTTGTTCAAGTTTCTCGTCAGGGTAGAATTTCTCAGCATCATCACGAAGACAGGTTATGATTCCGCTTGTTTCGATATTGCGGGCTGGTTTCAGCTTAACAAAAAGATAAGTTGCCATATCGGGATATTTCAAAACTTTTAACGGCGCAAAAATCTCTTTTGCAGTTTCAAAGCTCTTATCCTCACGGGTAATTACCGTAAAATTCTCATGCTTGTTATATACCGAGCAAGTTTCCGTCTTGACAGACTCTCCCTTTTCAGTTGCAGAGAAGAAAATTGACTGCTGAAAAAGAACGATTTTGTTTTCAGGACAAGCTGATATAACCCTTCTTCGTATTCCCTCACAGTTCAGATACAGGTCGTTGAGATTTCCTCCGCCCTGAAGGAATATAAGGTCATTTTTATTGATCTGCGAAAGAAGCATTTTACAGTCTTTATCCTGCATAAGCTTTTCATGCGTGAACTCCTTCACCTCATAATCAGGATAATATTCTCTGAGCCAACGAAGCTCCGAAACGGCAATTATCTGGTCGCCGAGGTTTCCGTATTCGGGAGTGCCGACAAGAATAATCTGTGGCTTTGTTCGTAATTTTTTATTTCTATTATTTTTAGTAATAGTAATATTTCTTTTTATAATTTGCAAAAATCTTTTGGGTAAACCTATAATACTAAAAATCATCATTTTAAGTCTGATGGTCAAATCTTTCAACGACATTCCGATTACCTCATCAAATAAACTTTGCTATAATCTCCGATTCATATTTTTCATCATGGCATTCTTCAATGCTTGAATTACCTGCTGCTTCGAAAACCATTTTATTTTTGAGTGCGGTTTTCTTTTCAGCTCCCATAATCAACCATTCATACTCTACATCAACATGACCGATATCGATTGCCTGATATCCCAACAGATGCAAATCATAAGCAAGTCCTGTCGCGGCAGGGCCAAGAGCAATGAGAAACAAGGTGTCTTTGCTGTGCTTGCAGGCTTCTTGTAACAGTTCGTCATATTTTTTGAAAGCCTGTGCAGACGGAGCGAGGATTCTTTTTATTGATTTTGCGTTTGCAAACAGGTCGTTGCCAACTCCCATACGGCTTTTTTCGCCTTCAATAAAAACAATATTTTTATTTTCCCAGATTTTTTTCATTCGGTTATAAACATGAATTCCCTGAGAGCGGTCTTTGAGCGAAATATACTGTCTTGTCATAG
>JAZRNG010000112.1:0-3896 GCA_045648065.1 Acutalibacteraceae bacterium
AGATTTTTTAAATGCAGGTATAGAACGTACTATCATATCATAGTCAACACAGTATGATGCACGGAAGTATGTGTCACAACCGAACGCTGAACCTGATACGAGCAGAAGATCATGTTTCTTTGCTATTTCACTGAATTCGTCAGCATCACCGTTAGGGGCTTTTACGAAGAGATAAAACGCACCCGACGGATCTGCACACTTGTAACCGATTTCGGTGAGCGCTGAATAAAGATAATCTCGATTTTTCTTGTATGATGATATATCGGGCATCACGTCAGCACAACGTTTAATCATTTTCTGCATGAGAGACGGGGCACACACATAACCGCAGGAACGACCTGCACCTGCAATTGAATTATAAACGTCTGTAAAATTATCAGCTTCTGACGGAATAAGTACATAACCGATTCTTTCACCCGGAAGTGATAGAGATTTACTGTACGAATAACAAACAATAGTATTCTTATAATACTTTGCAGTAAACGGAACACCCTGATCTGTATAGACTAATTCTCTGTATGGTTCATCGGAAATAAGATAAATTGGATGCCCATATTCTTCACTCTTTTTGGTAAGAGTCTCGGCAAGTCTGACTATTGTTTCTTCAGAGTATACTACACCTGAAGGATTATTGGGAGTATTGATAATGACTGCCTGAGTGTTTTCTGTGATTGTGTCGTTAAGTGCATCAAAATTTATCTGGAAATATTCCTCGTCTGCAGTAACCATCTTAAATACTCCGCCGTTCGAATCAACGAAAGCTTTATATTCCGGGAAATACGGAGCAATACCGATGATTTCACTTTTATTATTTACTATAACAGTGCGGAAAGCACAGAGAAGTGAAGCAGCAGCACCGCAAGTTAAATAGAGGTTATCTCTCGTATATTCGGTACCATAACGTGTATTGAGATTAGCTGCAATCGCATCTCTTGTATCGTTATCGCCTACAGCGCTTGTGTAACCGTGTACAGAAATCGAAGTATCATTTGTAATAATATCAATGAGAGCTTCATTTACTTCTTTCGGAGCAGGTACACTCGGATTGCCGAGGCTGTAGTCATAAATGTTTTCTGCACCTACTTCAGCAGCTCTTTTTTTACCGTATTCAAAAAGTTCACGGATAGTTGAACGGTTGCTGCCTAAAGCAAGCATCTTTTCTGAAATCATTTAATTTTCCTCCTTATGCATTATAGCCGGCTTCGAAGGCTTTTAAATTAATATCAAGAATTTTTGCAGGAAGTGTTTCTTTAAGTGTTTCTTCCCAATCAATGTCATCAAGTCCGAGGGCTTTGACCATTGCACCGAAAAGCACGATATTCATACACTTGGAATTTCCGATTTCGAGAGCAATTTTTGCGGCATCAAGAACAACTGTATTGAAATGAGCTGACATTTCTTCAATGATACCCTCAGGATACTTTTCTTCACCTGCCGCAACATTCATAGGTACGATTTCATAGTCATTAATTACAGCGGTTCCATCAGGCTTAAGGAAGTCTGAATATCTGACTGCTTCCATTTTTTCAAAGGAAACAAGGATATCTGCTTGTCCCTTACCAATGATGGGGGAGTACACTTTTTCACCGAAACGAACCTGTGTTGATACGCTGCCTCCGCGTTGAGACATGCCGTGGACTTCACTCATTTTAACATCATATCCTGCTTTAATAAGGCCTCTTGTAAGAACCTTACTGACCAGAATTGCACCCTGACCACCGACACCAACAAGGATTATGCTCTTAACTTCGCTCATATTATTTACCCTCCTTTTCAATTGCACCGAACGGGCAAACCTGATTACAAACAGTACATCCAACACAGAGTGTTGCATCAATTGTAGCTTTTCCGTCTTTCATAAAGATTGCGGGGCATCCGACTTTAAGGCACTTTTTACATGAACGGCATTTATCAGAATCTACTGAACACTTGCCGATGTCATGTTTGATACGTTTGATAAGCAGACAAGGTCTTCTTGTTATGATGGCTGCAGGCACTTCGCTGGCGAGAGCATCATCGACGGCTTTCTGCATAGCTGTGAGATCCTGCGGATCTACAATAATTACATTCTGATAACCGAAAGCTTCGAGAACTTTTTCAATAGAAATTGACGGTGCAGGTTCACCCATAAGGTTTTCACCGCTGCCGGGATTTTCCTGCTGTCCTGTCATACCTGTGATGCTGTTGTCAAGAACAACAGGAATGATGTTACCTTTATTATAGAGAATTTCAGCTGCGCCTGTCATACCGCTGTGGAAGAAAGTGGAATCACCGACTACACCGAAGACTTTCTTGCTGCTGTCTCCGAGCATATCAAAAGCTTTTGACATACCCATACCGACGGAGAAACCGCCACCCATACACACAACGGAGTCCATTGCACTCAGCGGTTTTGCACTGCCGAGCGTATAACAACCGATATCACCTGAAATAACGAAACTTTTGTTTTTGCTCATTGTGTAGAAGAAACCTCTGTGCGGACATCCCGGACAAAGAACAGGCGGGCGACCAACAGCTTTTACATTGAGTGTTTTTACATCGGGTTCAGTGCCAAAGACCGATTTAGCTATTATCTCAGGATTAAGTTCGTAGATGTTTGGAATCAACTCTTTACCGATACATTTGATACCGGCAGCTTTGATCTGTTCTTCCATAAAAGGTTCAAGCTCTTCAATAACGTAGAGAGTTTCAACCTTAGATGCGAAATCTTTGATAAGATTCATCGGAAGGGGATATGTAAATCCGAGCTTAAGGAAAGATGTGTCCTCAGGGAAAACTTCCTTTGCATACTGATATGCTACTGAAGCTGTTACAACACCAATCTTAGTTCCATTCATTTCAAGCTTATTAAGTTTGGATGTGCAGGCATATACTGCCATATCTTTAAGTTTCTGTTCAAGAACGGGATGGTGTGCTTTTGCATTTGCGGGTGCACTTACGTACTTAAATACATTTCTTTTGTATTCATAAGGCTCGGTTTCAACAACATCGCCAAATTCTACCAGACTCTTTGAGTGACAGACTCTGGTGGTTGTTCTGAAAAGTACAGGAATGTCAAATTTTTCAGAGATTTCAAATGCTTCTTTCATGAAATCTTTGCTTTCCTGACTATCAGAAGGTTCAATCATTGCCATTTTTGCGGCTTTAGCATAATATCTGTTGTCCTGTTCATTCTGAGATGAGTGCATATCCGGGTCATCTGCGCTTATGATTACAAATCCTTTACCGACACCGTTATATGTTGCTGTAAAAATCGGGTCAGCAGCAACGTTGAGACCGACGTGTTTCATTGAGCAGAGTGATCGTACACCTGCGATTGATGCACCGTATGCTACCTCAGCAGCAACCTTTTCGTTTGGTGCCCATTCACAGTAAAGACTGTCTTTATACTGTGGTAAATTTTCAAAAATTTCAGTACTGGGCGTGCCCGGATATGCTGAACAGACTTTAACGCCTGCTTCGTAAGCACCGCGTGCAGCGGCCTCGTTACCTGACATTAAGTGTTTCATAATAGCCTCCTTATATAAGTTCGAAGTATTTCGACAAAATTTCATAATATTATATCATACATATTTATAAAAATCAATTAAATGATATCTTTAAATAATCATTTTTATCTGATATTATATTGCTGAGGTGTTGATTATGTATGAATTCACGGTAATAAAGAGTAAACGTAAAACCATGGCAATAGAAGTGACTTCAGATTGTAACGTTATTGTTCGTGTTCCGTTACGTTGCACAGATAAATGCGCAAATGAATTTGTAGAGTCCAAACACAACTGGATTGTAAGAGCGGTACATAAACAGAAGGAAAGACAAAAGGGGAAGGTTATACCGAATAAAGAACTAATTATAGAATTGAAGAAAAAAGCTAAAGAAATTTTACCTGACAG
>JAZRNG010000113.1:0-4621 GCA_045648065.1 Acutalibacteraceae bacterium
CCTCTTCATCCGTTCCGAATAATTCAGGATCAAACGGCACATAACCGTCGATGATGAGGTCACTGTATGTTTTGAGACCTGCAAGCTCGAAGACATCTGTAAACACATAATCAGTTACATCGATTGACTTACCTGTCGTGTTCGTAACGCTCCAATCTTCAAGGCTTATCTGCACAAGATTTTTCGCACTGCCGTCCGCTTCAATAAAGTCTTCCTTAAGAACATTGAACTTAAAGCTCATCAGGTATCCCGGCTCAAGGTCGGAGAAGCCTTCAAACTCAACCTGAACAACAGCATATCTGATGCCCGGATAATTTACGGGATCAAGAACGCCTTTTTCAAGAACCGTTACCGTACCGCCAAGGTCATAAAGCTCCTTAGACGGAAGCGCATCGAGAAGCTCCAATGTTGAAGAATCGTAGTCAACCTTTATCTGAATCTTAGTTGTACTGTCCTTGAAGCCTGTTGCTGAACGAACCCAATCCTCGTAATCAACATTAGCGTCGTACATACACGGATAGTAAGCAAGGTCGCCCTTTCGTGCGTGTTCGGGTGTGAAAGTAACGGTAGGCATATCAACATCAGTTGCAATAATGTCATCCTCAAGCAACAAATCGTCGTATGTTTGACCGCTTGTTTCATAATCTGATGATTTAAATTCTATTCTATTACTGAAATCGAAGGAATCACCTTCATGATCCCAGGCATTCCATACACAAAGCTGATCTTCGCTGTAAGGAACATTATCTATAACCTTTCTTACTGTACCGTCGCTGTTTATGAAGTTGTCTTCAACGACTGCGAATTTAAGATAGTAGGGTGCTGTGTCGTTTGCATAGCCGACAGCGGAGAACTTTGCCTTAAGAATAATATAATTATATTCCTGACCTTCGTCACCTGTCATACCCGTTGAGCCGTGTTCGAGAACTTCGACACTGCCGTTCCACGAATCATCGTATACGTAAACGAAATCGAGTGTTGTCGCATCGTAGATATATTTCATAACGATTTCCGTATCGCAGCCGAAAGCGAGGTCCGCAACATCTGCACAGATATCTGAATAACGGATATCCGCATCATCATACATCGAGAAGCCGAAGCTTACAGGATAGTAAAGCATATCGAACTTATTTCTGATGTGCTGTGCCGTTACGCCGAACTCGAATAGGGGTTCTTCTTCGACAACGGGTGTTGTATTTTCAATAGTGATTGTTACTGATGAGGGAGTGAGATACTTGGGAAAATGACGCAAACCATATGAAAGCCTTGTGGTAGAGTCATCTGTATCAGATGTTTTATCTGAAAGTATGATAACGATCTCATCTCCTGCAACAGCGCTGTCAAGTACCATTTCTATCGTCGGATTCAACAAAGATGTACCAACATAGTTTGCAGCAGGGAAACCTTCGCTCCATTTTATGATTGCTTTTTTCTCAATCAATTCACCATTCAGATAAACGGAAGTATCTAAAGCCGCCTTCTCCAAAGCAGAAATATTTATCTTGTAATTCCCGTCTGTTTTGAGGATGAAGTTATAGATTTTTCCTTCATTTGCTTCAAATGTAATCGGTTCTATTGTTGCTGAAGAAATAGTCATTTCTTTTATGTTTTTGAATGTACACTTTTCATCAAGGCATTCTGCAGCCGGATTTCCGTTCGCATCATTTGTATACTCGTCCCAAGTGTGAGTATGCGGTATACCGTCCGTTATAGTGCAATTTGTACTGTTACATTTTGCAACTATTGCTGTTCCTTCTTCGTTTAAAATATTGTACTCTGAAAACGTATGCTCTTTGTGAAAATACTTAAGCATAGGATATCCGTCGTTTTCATTTGCAGCGTCAAAAACAAACTCAGAACTTAAATTATATTTATTTTTAAGCTTTGCTTCCGTTGTCGGATAAATTTCGAGATCAAGAATTACCTCTATGTGGTAGACATCATCAGGATAAATAGCGCACGGATCATCCAAATATACATCATAAAGCCATTCAACCCGCCCATGATTGTCGAATTCGCTTGTTGAGCTTCCGATATAGTAACAGTTTGATAAGTTAAACATTTCAAAAAACATACCGTAAAATTCACCGCAGAAAGTTCCGGCTCGATCACCTTTAACTTTACCAACAGTATAAAGAGACGATACTGTTTTGTTTCCATCCTTCGGTGCAAGATATCCCGCAAAACCTCCTGCACAACCACTTAACCGACCTGAAACTGTTATTGCTTCAACATCACCGGTATTGTAAGAGCTTGTCACATAATCACAAAAGAGTATGTGTCCGGCAAAGCCACCAACATTGTTTTCGCCATAAATATCACCTGAATTATAGCAAGCCGAAACTTTACATGCTGTTTCTAACGAACCTGCCATTCCGCCGACATTTGTTCCACCAAAAACATTTCCGAGGTTACGGCAATATTTCACGGTGCTTCCTGTTGCCTTACCAAGGACACCACCAATATCAGTACCCTTGCCGATAACAATAGCGTCAACGGAACAACCTGTCAGAGTTGAATTGGCAAAAACGGAGCTGATTGTTCCGAGACCGCTTGAAGTTTCGTCTTCGTTTAAAACGAGAGAGTTTTCAATATAGATATTCTTAATCTCTGCACCTTCGCAGTTTTCAAAAAGACCTGCGTTAAGATAGAGACCGCTGATTGTATAATTCTGACCGTCAAATATACCGCTGAAGTTTCCGATTGAATCGAAAGCCTCAGGCAAAGATGAACTGCCGTTATAAAGCGGTGCATTGTTTTCATCAAGGCTGAAAGTGCCGCTGTTTGCAACGATATTTTTCGTCTGAACAAAAGTTACGCCCTGCGTGCTTTCGCCTTTTTCGTTAATGAGATATGAAAGAGTTTTCAGATCTTCATAATTGTCGATATAATAAGTCTCTCCGCTTTCAAACTTTGTGTCAGCGGTGAGCTTGCCTTCTTCAACCGGAGGGATGAAGGGTTCGTAGTCTTTAATTAAAAGCTGATTGTAATCCGGTTCCATAAATTCAGTCATTACAATATAGCTTGTGTAGACATTTTTACTCAGGTCATGTACTTCACCGTTGCTGTCTGTTACATTCCAGAAGCAATACCTGATATCATAGTTCTCAATATCCTCATAGACCGGATAATGACTAACCAATGTTCTCGCAATAGCTACACCTGAGTAGAAGAATTTTTCCTGCAAAACCTCAAACTGAAGGTTGAAGAAATATTCTACAGACAGAGCTTCCGTACCCGTAAAATCTATTTCAACAATGAAATAGTCGTCTCCATATTTATCTGTGCCCTGCTCTTTAACCTTTATCGTACCACCGGCATTGTATAAGGTCTCTGACGGCAACACATCAACGAACTTTAATGTTTCCGCATCGTATGTATAGCCAAGCTCGATATGTGTGCTTACAGCGCTAACACCATTTGATGCGCAAAATTCAGCGTAGGCATTAGGACTTTTATGCAAATCGTACCTGACGGGGTAATATGCCATATTATCCTTGCGAACATGGTCTAATGTCGGTGCAAGAGTAATACTATAGCTTGCTGCCGACACTCCGACCGTGCCGATTGAAAGTATCATTATAATTGCCAAAAAAAGCGATATAACTTTCTTCATAATAAATTCTCCTTTACGTTTTATTTGTTGTTTCGGGATGACTAACGCATAAAGAACCACCTCATTATTTTGTGTCTTCATTTAGTAGTCAGCCAAAACGCGATTTGTGACATAAATTTTTTAAAAAATTTATATTTCACGATAATTTGGGTTTGTGGGTGGTTTTTGGATTTGAGTCGAGCAAAGCCTCCCTTTAGGCAAGGGGGCCATAAAAACGCACAATCTCAAAGAACTCTACAAACCCGAATTTATCTCTTAAATAAACCGATAAACCAATTCCATGCCATACGGAAGAAATCGGCGATTGCGTGGAAGAAGCGTTCAATCGCTGTTTCTGCTTCAACAATTTCAAAATTGGCCGTTGCCGTGCCTTTATAATTGCCGATGCCTTTGATTTTTACCGTTGCCGTGCCGACATTACGGTTATCTTCGTAAGAAAGTGTATAATCCGTACCCTCTTTGAGCTTGACACCGTTATATTTAACGGTTACGCCGGGCTTAATTGCTGCACCATTATCATAGTACTGAGAGGAAATGTGTGAAACCTGCAGGTTTGACACACTCTTTGCAACAATCGCAAAATCCGCTTTCGTAACGAGCATATCAAGGTCACCCTTGCCCGATACAATAACATTCGCTGTTCCGACATTTATATTATTATAATAATCTGCCGTATAGTCGTTTTTGTTGAGAACCTGCGAGGACATTGAAACAGTCAGCTCAGGCTCTATTTTCTTTGTTGTGTAGGTCTGATTTGGAATAGGCGCAATCACAAGAGTTGTTACCTTTATTCCATTCTCTATTGCAAATGTTTCAGCATAAGAATTCGCAAAGCAATAGATTGTTACATTCTCAGAGCCTTCAAAAGCATCCTCTGCTATATGTTTTATATACGTCGGGAAAAATATCTTCCTGATGTTGTTACAGCCGAAAAATGCCTTGGATCCTATCCGCTCCAGGCTCTTGGGCAGATATATGCAAGTCGGATCGTAGCCATGTCGTTCT
>JAZRNG010000114.1:0-6526 GCA_045648065.1 Acutalibacteraceae bacterium
CCCTGCGGTAAGCTTCCTGTTACAATTTATGACGAAAATCACGATCTGCCCAGCTTCCTTGACTATGGTATGCAGGGTAAGACTTACCGTTATATCAAAGGTGAAGCTCTTTATCCGTTCGGCTACGGTCTTTCTTACACAAGTTTCGCTTACAACAATGCAAAAATTCTCGAAAACACAGAAGACAATGTAAAACTTAGTGTTGAAATCACAAATACAGGCGACCGTAAGGGTATTGAAAGAGCTCAGGTATATGCAAAATTCACAGACAGCCGTACATACACACCACACTTCCAGCTTTGTGGTGTAGCAAAAGCTGAGCTTAACAAGGGCGAAACAGCAACTGTTACATTTGACATTGACACTTACTGGCTCAAGGCTGTCAATGAAAACGGTGAGCGTATAACTCCCGACGGTGAGCTCAAGCTCTATGTAGGCGGACATCAGCCCGACATCGTAAGCAACAGACTCCTCGGCTCCGAGTGTCTTGAAATTAATCTTAAGTAATCAAAAAACCTCAGTTTCATAGCTGAGGTTTTTCTTTAGTTAGGTAAAACATTTTCATACTTATTGATTGTTACGCTTGTATGTGATATAATTATATATCTTTTTATTGTGTTCAAAAAAAGGAGTGTTTTTGGTGAAAAAAATCAATCTGAAACTCATACTCAGTATCGTCGTCGCTGCACTCGCAGTCTATCTCATAACGCACTACTGGCCGAACATAGCTGAATTTATAGGTTCAATTCAATCTGCCGCAACACCTATAATTTTCGGCTTTGTACTTGCATACCCTATAAATATCCTTATGAGCTTTTATGAGCGACACTTTTTCCCCAAGAAACAGACTAAAGGTTTTTCCAAGATAAGAAAAGCTGTATGTCTTGCAGGTGCTGCTGTTTCTATCGTAGGTGTCGTTGCCTTGGTAACCGTACTTGTAGCACCTCAGTTTGTAGCTTGTATAAAAATGCTTTTTGCGAAAATCCCCCCTGCTGCAGACTTCGTTATGACGAAACTTAAAGAAAATGAATTTCTTTCTAAAAACGTTTTGAATGCTATAAATGAATTTGACTGGCAGTCAAAACTCGCAGATATGGCAGACACCATCGCCGCAGGCGTAGGTACAACGGTCGGTGCAGCATTCACAGCTATCTCTTCTGTGTTTACGACTATCGCCAACGTTATCATCACTCTGATTATTTCAATTTACGTGCTTATCGAAAGAGACAGACTTTTAAGACAGCTGAAAAAAATAGGTTCACACTACCTCCCCGAACGTGTTTACAATAAAGCTTCTCACGTCCTGAGTGTTCTGAATGATTCTTTCCATAAGTTTATCGTCGGACAGTGTCTTGAAGCAGTAATTCTCGGCGTTCTCTGCACGATAGGTATGTATCTGCTCAGGATTCCGTATGCACCTATGATCGGTGCCCTGATGGGATTTACGGCACTTATACCTATCTTCGGCGGACTTATCGGCGCGGGTGTGGGTGCTTTCCTTATCCTCATGGATTCACCGATCAAAGCTCTGATATTTATCATATTCGTGATCATACTTCAGCAGATCGAAGGCAACCTTATTTATCCGAAAGTCGTCGGCAACTCAACAGGTCTTCCCGGACTTTGGGTACTCGCTGCAGTTACTGTCGGCGGTAGTGTTTCCGGTATCCTCGGAATGCTTGTTGCTGTTCCTGTCGCTGCAACAATTTACAAGCTTGTCCGTGATGACATAGGTAATAAAAACAAAAAATCCCGTTGGGATCTGCTCGCAGTTCCTGATAAATTCATAACCAAAGAAACAGAAGAAAAAGAGGACTGATAACCCATATGAATAAGTTTTCTAAAATCTTACAGCTTTTTGTAGTCTTTCTGAAAATAGGTGCCTTCACATTCGGTGGAGGCTACGCTATGATTCCGATCATTCAGAAAGAAATCGTTGAAAAAAAGAAGTGGATAACAGACGATGACATCCTTGAAATCATCGCTATCGCAGAGTCCACACCGGGTCCCATCGCCATCAACTCGGCTACATTTGTCGGCTACCGTGTAGCAGGATTTTTCGGTGCATTCTTTGCGACGCTCGGTGTCGTGCTTCCTTCTTTTATTGTCATTCTTCTGATTTCATTTGTTTTAAGAGAATTCCAGTCAATCAAAGCTGTTCAGTACGCTTTCAACGGTATCCGTGCAGGTGTGCTTGCACTTCTTATCAAGGCACTTGTAGGAATGTATAAAAAAGCTCCGAAAAACGTTGTTTCATACATCGTGATTGCGGCTTCATTTATCATCACAGCGTTCTTTGATATCAACGTACTTTTCGTTATCATCGGCTGTGCAGTATTCGGTCTCATTACCTCTTTGATTGCAAAAAGGAGGGCTGAGAAATGATGATTTTCCTTGACCTTTTCCTCACGTTTTTCAAAATAGGTGCATTCACATTTGGTGGTGGCTACGCAATGCTCCCGCTTATGCAGGAAGAAGTAGTCGCAAATAAATGGATGGAGCTTTCATCCGTTGTCAACTTCATCGCTGTCAGTGAAAGCACACCCGGTCCGTTTGCTATCAATATGGCAACGTACGTCGGCTCTGAGGTCGGCGGTGCTTACGGAATCGCAGGCAGTATTTTCGGTTCATTCTGTGCAACACTCGGCGTGGTGCTTCCGTCTTTTGTCGTCATCCTCATCGTTGCAAAGTGCTTTGAACGATTCAAAAACAGCTTCGTTGTCAAAGGCTGTATGACAGGACTCAAGCCTGCCGTAGTCGGTCTCATCGGCTCAGCAATCATTTCTGTTGCACTTACGGTATTTTTGCCTGCAGGTGTTTCAATGGCAGGTCTGATGGCATCAATCAAAGACGTCGCTTTTTACTGCTATCTTGTGATTTTCGCACTGTGCACCGTACTCGCATTCAAAAAAGTGCATCCGATTATAATAATTGTCCTTGCCGCAGTGCTCGGTATAGTGACAGGATATGTATTTTTGTAAAAGTAAAAGACCTTCCGATTGTGGAAGGTCTTTTTGCATGTATTATTTATTTTTCGGTGCATACACAATCTGCGGGTTAAAGTATTCCCAACTGGTTTTGTCGGTTATTTCGCCATCGTCATCATATGTAATCATAACATCCAGTTGACCATCCTTTGTGTATCCACTTTTTGTTTTTTCTATCATATTGCCATATTCATCATACACAGTAACTATAGTGCTCTTTATTTTTCCGTTTTTAAAATACTCATACTTGTATACACATTTATTTTCAATTTCTTCGTCTGAATCATATTCAAAGTCAACAATGAGCTTCAGATTACCTTTGCTGTCATATTCGCGTTCCTCTTTTCCCGTCATATTGCCATATGAATCATAATAAAGATTGGCTGTTACATTCCCCTTTTCGTCATATTTATATTCATTTTTTCCTGACATGCTTCCGTTTTCATAAATAACAGCAAGAGAAATATTGCCGTTTTGGTCATATTTATTCCTGTATTTAACATCATTGATTATAGTTCCGTCCTCATCATAAGTGACAATGCTTGTAAGATGATCTTTTTCATCGTATTCATATTCATATTTATTCGTTAGACTTCCATCATGTGAACTGTAGAAAGCAATAACTTTGGTATTACCTTTTTCATCGTACTCCTGTCTGTATGAGATATTATCGTTTTCATCAAAGTCAACAATACTTTTGATCTTGCCGTTTTCATAAAATTCAAATTCGCTGCGTTCTTCTTCTGAATAATAATCTTCCGCCTCACCATCGTCGTATTCAACATTTGTTCGTATTGTTTTATCGTATTCAATCCGGAAATCAGCAAACAAATCCTCACTGTCCTTGATGCCATTACATTTTCTTAATGCATAATAAGCTTCGGTATAATTTTCGCTTTCAATCGCTTTGACTGCAGCTGAATAATGGTACAACGGAATGAACAATGTGAATGTCGCAACAATGAGAGCCACAACCAGAACAATTGAAGTCACTGTGGCAATAATTGATTTTTTATGCGATGATAAAAATTTCTTTGCATTCGCACTTGATGTAGGATGAGATATAATCTGTCCGCAGTTTGCACATAAATATTCAATAGAGTCTTTTCCTTTTTTAGCTCCGGTCAGCTTGTGACCTGTTGCAGCAACTACAGTTTCTTCTTTTACTCCACAGCGAGTGCATATACGTAATTTAGTACCGTCTTCGGTGCAGGTCGGAAATTTCTGAGTCCGCCAATCTCCCCAGTAATGACCCAGAGGATGTATGGACTCAGTTTTCTCTTCACCGCAAACAGTACAACGAACCAGACGTGAACCGCTTTGGGTACAGGTCGGTGCAGTTTCTTTTGCAATAACATAATTATGACCTGCCAAGGGTCTAAAGTTATCCTTATGTTCATATCCGCAATCGCATTTATGCAGTGTGTATCCGTTCTCTTTGCAGGTTGACGAAACAATGTAATCCTTAAACACATGAACGTGGTTATTGTTTTCCATACTTCCTATTCCTTTCCTTTTATCGTGACTTATTCCAGATAAATTATATCACACCTACATTCAGATAGCAACAAAAAGCAGATGAGGTGACACTCATCTGTTCTGTTGCAGATTCATTTATCAAATCATGGAACAACAGATTCAATATTCGGCTCATTCTGCATAACTCTCAACGTCGTAACAGGATATGTATTTTTGTAAAAGTAAAAGACCTTCCGATTGTGGAAGGTCTTTTTGCATGTATTATTTGTTTTTCGGTGCATATACAATCTGCGGGTTAAAGTATTCGTGTATAGTTCTATCGCGGACATCTCGATCGCTTTCGTATTCAACCTCAACCACTATATTCCCGTACTGATTGCATTCACCCTTACCTACTCTTTCTACATTATCATACTCATTATAGGTAGTCCAATCATAACTTTTCACAGTTCCGCTCTTGTCGCACTTATATTTGTATACTTTTTTACTTTCTACGTTTCCATACGAATCATATGTAGTATTAACAACACTCTTCATATTACCGTTTAAACTGTATTTATATTCAGTTTCATCCGTTACATCACCGTTGGAGTCATACACAACGCTAAGTGTCATATTATTGTTTTTATCATATGTATTTTCGGTTTTACTCTTTACTTTTCCGTATGAATCATAGCACAAAGCAAGAATAATGTTATCATTTTCATCATATTTGTATTCGTATTCGGTTTTCTCACTAATCTCATCGTATTGATTATACTCAACACTAAGTATTATATTACCTTTTTCATCATATTTGTACTCGGTTTCACCTGACGGTTCATCGTCAAGCCCATAAAAATACCAAGCATCATACGTCAGGTTTCCTTTTTCGTCGTACTTATATATGTAGTCTACACCGTCATCGAGGTTTGCAACAGTTCTGCTTTTCAACATTCCGCTTTCATAAAATTCAAATTCAGTATTGTTTTTATATGTGCTGCTATCATCCTCATTACCGAAGTAATCATAGTCAATATCAGTGCATATTTCTTCGCCATAAAAAACTACAAAATCTTTAATCAATTCCTTACTGTCCTTGATGCCGTTACATTTTTTCAGTGAATTATAAGCTTCGGTGTAGTCACCGCTTTCAATCGCTTTTACTGCAGCTGAATAATGGTACAACGGAATGAACAAAGTGAATGTCGCAACAAGAAGAGCCACAACAAGAACCATTGAAGTCACTGTGGCAATAATTGATTTTTTATGCGATGATAAAAATTTCTTTGCATTCGCACTTGATGTAGGACGCGATATAGTCTGTCCGCAGTTTGCACACAAATATTCAATAGAGTCTTTTCCTTTTTTAGCTCCGGTCAGCTTGTGACCTGTTGCCGGGACAGATTCTTCTTCTTTTATTCCGCAACGGGTGCATATGCGCATTTTTGCACCTTCTTCTGTACAGGTCGGAAATTTCTGAATCTGCCAGCCTCCCCAGGAATGACCGAGAAAAGGTATTGTTTCAATTTTCTCTTCACCGCAAACAGTGCAACGAACCAGACGTGAACCGTTTTGGGTACAGGTAGGAGCAGTTTCAGAAGCGAGCACAAAGCTGTGACCTGATAAAGGTCTGAAATTATCCTTATGTTCATATCCGCAATCGCATTTATGCAGTGTGTATCCGTTTTCTTTGCAGGTTGACGGAACAATGTAATCCTTAAACACATGAACGTGGTTATTGTTTTCCATATTTATTACTCCCATCCTTTTATTGAGACTTATATAAATTAATTGTATCACACCGACATTCAGAAATCAACAAAAAAGCAGATGAGGTGACACTCATCTGCTCAGTTTTTTTACTTGTCAAAGCTCGGATTGAAAGCGTAGAAGTTTTTGCAATCCATTTTATCAGTTGCAAGACGTAAGCCTTCACCGAAACGCTGGAAGTGAACAATTTCTCTTTCACGAAGGAATTTGATCGGTTCACGTACATCAGGGTCGTCAACAAGGCGGAGAATATTATCGTATGTTGTACGAGCCTTCTGCTCTGCCGCCATATTTTCAGAAAGGTCTGT
>JAZRNG010000115.1:0-5962 GCA_045648065.1 Acutalibacteraceae bacterium
CTACATATTTCATTTTATTTGTCCTCCATCAGAGTGATTGATTTAAACTGAAGTCTGTTGAGCGGAATACCGCTTTTGTCTGAAACGATAAGTCGGATCGTAGCCATGTCGTTCTGTGAGCCAAGGAGTTGCAAAGCTGTATTGTCTTCCTAAGACCGCTTGGCCTCCGACTTCTACATATTTCATTTTATTTGTCCTCCATCAGAGTGATTGATTTAAACTGAAGTCTGTTGAGCGGAATACCGCTTTTGTCTGAAACGATAGCCATGATAACTGCGGCTGTTTTTTCATCTGTTCCGACAAGCTCAAGGTCTCCTGAAGATGCTGCGGGACCAGCAGGTTTTGAAGGTGCTGAAGGTGTTTTTGTTGCAGCGGGAGCCTTTTCAATAGATACTTCGACTTTTTTCTTACTGTTTATCGCTTTTACAATGTAGATGTAGGCAATAAAAATAACTGCAATCACAGCTACTATTACTGCCGGAATCGGAGGAGTTGAGATGATATCCAATATTGCTGAAAAGTTCATCAATATTCCTCCTTGATTTCTCTGATAGTGTATGAGAATGTGTTTCTCTCTAATTCGTCACGCTTGTCAAAGAAAGCTTCAGCCTGCATCGGGAATGCGATGTATGAAAGAACATCTTCGTCACTCTTTGCTTTGCTTCCGAGTTCTGCCTTTGCAGCGTCAAAAGCGGGAGCAAGAGTGTCTGCAAATCTGCCTTCGATCGGCTTTTCGTCACCAAGAACCTGCTTGATGAGATCAGGGTTGATTTCTGCAGGAGCCTTGCCGTATTCACCCTTGATGTAGCTGCGAACGTCCTTTGAAACGTTCTTGTACTTGCCGAGGAGAACGTTCTGTGTAGCCTGAACACCAACCATCTGGCTCATCGGAGTAACGAGCGGCGGATAACCCATATCTGCACGAACTCTCGGAACTTCCTGAAGCACTTCTTCAAACTTATCCATCTTATTCTGAGCTGTAAGCTGAGCTACAAGGTTTGAAAGCATACCACCGGGAACCTGATATCCGAGTGCGTCTGTATCAGTTGCGAGAACAACAGGGTTAAGAAGACCTGACTCAAGAGATTTTGCACGAACAGGCTTGAAGAAATCATTGATGTTTTTGAGAACATCTGTGTCAAGACCTGTGTCGTAGCCGTCCTGAGTAAGAACGTAGTTCATTGTCTCTGTTGCGAACTGTGATGTACCGCCTGACATGCAGGAGATAGCTGTATCGATTACGTCAACACCTGCTTCTGCAGCCTTCTGAAGTGTCATTGCTGCAAGACCTGTAGTTGAGTGTGTGTGAAGAATGATCGGAAGCTTTGTGTTTTCCTTGAGAGCCTTGACGAGGTCATATGCCTCTTTCGGACTCATGATACCTGCCATATCCTTGATACAGATTGAGTGAACACCCATGTTTTCCATATCTTTAGCAAGTTTGATGTATGATTCGATGTTGTGAACAGGGCTCAAAGTGAAGCAGATTGTACCTGAAGCGTGAGCGCCTGATTTGATTGTCTGGTCAACTGCAACCTCAATATTACGTACGTCGTTGAGGGCATCAAAGATACGGATGATATCAATACCGTTTTCAACACTCTTTGCAACAAACTTTCTTACAACGTCATCAGGATAGTGTTTGTAACCAAGGAGATTCTGACCTCTGAGAAGCATCTGAAGTTTTGTGTTGGGACAAGCCTTACGGATCTTACGGAGTCTTTCCCACGGATCTTCGTTGAGGTAACGAAGACATGAGTCGAATGTTGCACCGCCCCAGCACTCAAGTGAGTAGTAACCTGCTTTATCAAGTTCTGCGAGAACGGGTGCAAAATCATCGAAAGACATTCTTGTTGCGATGAGTGACTGCTGAGCGTCACGGAGCACGGTTTCTGTAAATTTAATCTTTTTCATAGTGACCGCCTTTCTATAGTAGCCGAATGTTTATACTAATTAAAATGTGATTTTTTCCTGAATATATTCACAAAGCTTATCGATAGCGATACGCTCCTGAGCCATTGTGTCACGGTCACGGATTGTTACGCAACCGTCCTCTACTGAGTCAAAGTCATATGTGATGCAGAACGGTGTGCCGATTTCATCCTGACGGCGATAACGTTTGCCGATTGAACCTGCATCGTCAAATTCAACCATAAATCTCTTTGAAAGCATTGTGTATACTTCCTCAGCCTGCTCGTTGAGTTTCTTTGAAAGGGGAAGCACAGCAGCCTTGATAGGAGCGAGTGCAGGGTGGAAACGAAGCACAACTCTTGTGTCGCCCTTTTCTTCGTCAACAACTTCTTCATCATAAGCATCGCAAAGGAAAGCAAGAGTAACACGGTCTGCACCGAGTGACGGTTCGATAACGTAGGGAAGGTACTTCTCGTTTGTCGTCTGGTCGAAATACTCAAGGCTCTTGCCTGAAGTGTTCTGATGCTGAGTGAGGTCGAAGTCTGTTCTTGAAGCTACGCCCCAAAGCTCACCCCAACCGAAGGGGAAGAGGAATTCAAAGTCTGTAGTTGCATTTGAATAGTGAGAAAGCTCTTCCTGCTCATGGTCGCGAAGACGAAGGTTTTCGTCCTTGATGCCGAGTGAAAGAAGCCATTTATGGCAGTAATCTTTCCAGTAAGCAAACCAGTCAAGCTCAGTTCCGGGTTTGCAGAAGAATTCAAGCTCCATCTGCTCAAATTCACGTGTACGGAAAATGAAGTTGCCCGGAGTGATTTCGTTACGGAAAGATTTACCGATCTGACAAACACCGAAGGGAACCTTGCGGCGTGTTGTACGCTGAACATTCTGGAAGTTAACGAAAATACCCTGAGCTGTTTCAGGACGGAGATAGATTTCGTTCTTTGCATCTTCAGTAACACCCTGGAAAGTCTTAAACATAAGATTGAACTTACGGATGTCAGTAAAGTTAGCAGAGCCGCAATCAGGGCAAACTATGCCGTTGTCTGTGATATACTTGCTCATTTCATCAAAGCTCCAGCCTGCAGGATTAACACCTGTATCCTCGATGAGTTTGTCAGCTCTGTGACGTGTCTTACAGTCTTTACAGTCCATAAGAGGGTCAGAGAAACCGCCTACGTGACCTGATGCAACCCAGATCTGCGGATTCATAAGGATAGCTGAATCAAGACCTACATTGTACGGGTTTTCCTGAACGAATTTCTGCCACCAGGCTCTCTTAACGTTGTTTTTGAATTCAACGCCGAGCGGGCCGAAATCCCAGGAGTTTGAAAGACCACCGTAGATCTCACTACCTGAGTAAATAAAGCCTCTGCCTTTGCAAAGGGCAACGATTTTTTCCATTGTCTTTTCTGTGTTGGAAAGCATAAAACCAATTCTCCCTCATTATATATTAATTCAATATTAAGCTATTATAGATTATAATAAAATTTGCAAAAACTGTCAATAAACAAAGTATATGAATAACAGAATATCAGCAATCAAAAATGTGGTGAATTTGTTATTGTTTTGTCAAATATGCTTCAATAATGTATATAAAAATAACACCCTCGTGTGAGGGTGTTTCTTTTATTGGATCAGACAGAGAAGTCCTGCAAGGAAGATATATTTGTGATTCAGAAAGTCTGATCTGATTGATTTTGTGACATCTTCGCTTTCAAGGCAGATGAGGCCGAGCAACAAAGTTGATGAAAGAAGGGCGAGAGAAAAATATGCCCAACCGTAGTAAATGGCGAAAAGTACGGATACTGCAATATTTAATGCAAGACAGATAATGATTACAGGTTTGATGCGAAGGTTACTCTTTATCAACTTAACAAGAAAATAAACAATGAAGATTACAAATCCGATCGAATTTTTGAAATGTGTAAACAAATAGTCGAGATTTTCAGTGGAGAGAACCTTGTTTTTGAAAAAAGAGTAAGCACAGAAAGCTGCACAGGCAATACTTGTCACAATCGAAAGTGACAGTACTGTTATCGGGTCGACACTGCCTTTTTCTTTTTCCTGATTGGATTTCTTTTTCTTTTTACCCGATTTAGTTGTCTTTGATTCGAGGACCAGTTTAATAACAGAGAAAGATAAAAGAAGAATAGTGTATGGTGTCGCAATTCTTACGTCGAGCAAACAGAGTAACGGAGCAGAAAAAATGGAGTAAGGAAGTTTTTTTATGTCCGTAGCAGCGAAGACAGCTGCGAGAAAGACCGCAAGAGCAGATGCAACTAAAAGCTGGCGGTTGTTTTCATGTATTCTGTTGAAAATCTGAAAAAAAGTCTGATAACAGGTTGCGAATACGAAAAAAGCCAGGACTGTACGTTCTTTGATTTTTTCACTGTTTATAATTTTGTCTGCAAAAAACAGAACAACGCCAACAAAAAGGAAAAAGATGAAATTGAATGCCAGAACACTGCGCAATGTCAGAATAACCGCGGCGAATATAAATGCAATGAGGGTTATGATTCTGTTTTTTAAGCTGAGGTCTGTCAAAATCTCACCCCCGAAAGAACTATTCTGGAAAGTGTCAGAGCAACGATGATAACAACTGATTTGTTTTCGCCGAACTTTACAAGTGTCTCATCGTAGCTTTCGCTGAAAGCTTCATCCTTCTCTCTGACAAAGAACATCAGAAGTAAGAGTGGAGCTAAAAGGGAATGGAGAGAGAATCTGTCTGTATCAGTTGAAAGCAACAGGTTGATAAACATAAAAGCGAACGTTAAGAGACAACATAAATAAGTAAATTTCTTGATGGGTTTATCAGCTTTTCTGAAAGATTTTGCTGTCATATATAAAAACGGAACAGCTGTGATAGTGTTACTTATCAAAAAGAAGAAAATGGTTTTCAGTGCAGAAGCATCTCCGGCAGTGTAAATGTCAAAATTGTATTTTATATATCCACCAAAGCCACTGTATTTTTCAACCTGGGGAAGCTCCCAGAAGAAAACGGAACGCAGATAAGCGTCGTCAAATGTGCGTCCTGTTTCATCGAGTCTGTTACGTGCAAACTCCACCATCTGGTCAGATGTCATTTTCATAGTGCTGTCGCCGATAATGAGAAAATAAAGTGTTGCAGCACCGACAACAACAGCGCAGACTGCAATGTAAATAAAGTTAGAAAGGTTAGGCTTTTTTGCAAACTGATAGAAGACAATGATCGCCATTACGGGAAGGTAAGTCGTAACAAAAAGCTCGTAAAGGCAAAGTGAAATTACACAGAAAACAGGAACGAGCCAACGCCAACCTTTTTTATCGACAACAACTAAAGAAAGAATAACAAACGGCAACCAGAAGAGGTCGAGAGTGCCGAGAAAGCGAAGGAAGGCCAGCATAACCGGAGAAATGACTATAAAAAACGAGTAAACTCCGAGAGCTTTATCGTACTTTGTATTTTTCAGGCTGTTATTTATGAAAATGCTCAAAATAAAACAAACGAAAATGTAAAAGCAAAGCAAAAATTTGTTAAGTACCAGAACATCCAGTGTATCACCGAAAAACAGCGAGAAAACAGTACCGACTAAAAGTCTTGAACAGAAACCGCAATCATAGTTGATAACATAAAGAGGGAAGTAGTAGTTGTCCAGATAGTGGATTACCTCTTTTTGTACAAGATACTCAAACGATACGAACATCAGCATGCCGAAAGTGATGTAGAATATTTTATTTTCTTTGAAATGGTTTAAAATTTTCATAATTCACCAACCGAAGAATAATTGAATTTATTATACAACATATTTTTAAAAAAGTAAACACAAAGGAGCACATCAGCTGATGTGCTCCTTGAAATCAGAGAATATAGATTGTAACGCTTCTTCTGCCGAAAGCATACATAGATGACTGGTTCGGGAAGTAGAGGTCACAGAGTGTTTCTCTGCTTCCTGTCCACTTTGTGAATCCGCCGGTATCTTCTGCTGAAGCATAGCCGTAAACGTATTTACCGTCATTTGAAACGATCCACATCTTTGTACCGTAAGGAATTTCCTTCGGGTCAACTGCGATG
>JAZRNG010000116.1:0-20577 GCA_045648065.1 Acutalibacteraceae bacterium
ATTCATACCCTTGCTTGTTCTTGAACCTTCGGGAATTTCATAGCCTTTAAGCTTGAATGTACGTCCCTTGGTTGTGAAGAAGGAGATAAAATCGTGAGTTGATGCAGTAAACATCGTTCTTACGATATCGTCTTCTCTTCTTGTAAGACCCTTGACACCACGTCCGCCTCGACGCTGAGTCTGATACTCTGTCATCGGGATACGCTTGATGTAACCGAAGTCTGTGAATGTAAATACGCAGGTCTCTTCGGGGATAAGGTCTTCGATGTCAACTTCACCTGAAACATTCATAATCTCAGTACGACGGTCATCACCGTACTTGTCAGCGATTTCAAGAGCTTCACTCTTAACAACGCCGAGAAGCTTTGTTTCGTCTGAAAGAAGGTCAAGGAAGTAAGTAATCTTTTCCTTAAGCTCTCCGAGCTCGTCTTCAATCTTGACTCTTTCGAGACCTGTCAACTGTCCAAGACGCATCTGCACGATAGCCTGTGCCTGAACATCATCAAGACCGAAACGCTCCATAAGAGCTTCCTTACCTTCATTGATACTCTTTGATGCACGGAGGATATTGATAACCTCGTCGATGAAATCAAGAGCTGTAAGCAAACCTTCAAGGATATGTGCTCTGTCCTGAGCCTTTTTGAGGTCAAACTGTGTACGTCTTGTAACGACATCCTGCTGGAAGTCGATATAATTTCTGAGAACATCCTTGAGTGTAAGAACCTTCGGCTCACCGTTAACGATGGCAATCATAATTACACCGAATGTTGTCTGAAGCTGTGTGTAAGAATAAAGCTGATTAAGAACAACCTGCGGATTTGCATCACGCTTGAGGTCGATTGAAATGTGCATACCTGCTTTTGATGAGTAGTCGTTGATATCTGAGATACCTTCGATCTTCTTATCCTTTACAAGGTCTGCAATGCTTTCGATAAGTCTTGCTTTATTTACTGTGTACGGAATTTCCGTAACCTTTATTTCGAATCTGCCGTTTTTCTTTTCGACAATTTCTGCTCTCGCTCTTACGATAACCTTGCCACGTCCCGTTGCATAAGCAGCACGGATTCCTGAACGGCCCATAATGATACCGTTTGTCGGGAAGTCGGGTCCCTTGATATGCTCCATAAGGTCATCAAGAGAAGCCTCGGGATTGTCGATAAGACAGCACATACCGTCAATAACTTCCTTGAGGTTGTGCGGTGGAATGTTAGTCGCCATACCAACGGCAATACCCATTGAACCGTTTACAAGGATATTCGGGAAACGTGACGGAAGCACCGTCGGCTCTTTGAGTCTGTCGTCATAGTTCGTTGTGAAATCAACTGTATCCTTGTCGATATCAGTAAGCATTTTAAGAGCCATCTTGCTCATTCTTGACTCAGTGTATCGGTAAGCAGCGGCAGGGTCGCCGTCGATTGAACCGAAGTTACCGTGACCGTCAACGAGCGTGTATCTCATTGAGAAGCTCTGTGCAAGACGAACCATCGCATCGTAAACGGAAGCGTCACCGTGAGGATGATAACGACCGAGAACAGAACCAACGGTATCGGCACATTTACGGTATGCTTTGTCCGGAGTAAGATTGTTCTCATACATCGTGTAGAGAATTCGGCGATGAACGGGTTTAAGACCATCACGTACATCAGGAAGCGCACGCGAAACGATAACTGACATTGAGTAGTCAAGGAATGATTTTCTTACTTCCTTATTGATGTCTACGTTATATATTCTGGTGTTTTCCAGATTGGCCTTGAACTCTTCGCTCTCGTGTGGAATTTCTTTAGCCATTTTTCAATCTTCCTCCTTTCTTATACATCAAGATTCTGAACGTATTTAGCGTTCTTTTCGATAAATTCACGTCGCGGCTCAACCTTGTCACCCATAAGGATTGAGAAGGTTTCGTCTGCTTCCATTGCGTCTTCAAGAGTTACGCGAAGCATAATTCTTGTCTTCGGGTCCATTGTGGTCTCCCAAAGCTGTTCGGGATCCATTTCACCAAGACCTTTGTATCGCTGGATATCGCAGCTACCGCCTAATTCTTCAATTTTTTCGTCTCTTTCTTCGTCAGAGAAAGCATATGCAAACTTTTTACCCTTGCTTATTTTGAAAAGAGGAGGCTGTGCAAGATACACGTGGCCTGTTTCGATAAGCGGACGCATATATCTGAAGAAGAAGGTAAGAAGAAGTGTTCTGATATGAGCACCGTCGACGTCGGCATCGGCCATGATAACGACTTTGTCATATCTTAACTTTTCAATATCAAATTCATCACCGATACCTGTTCCGAGTGCGGTAACGACAGGAATAAGCTTTTCGTTGGAAATGACCTTATCAAGTCTTGATTTCTCAACATTGAGCATTTTACCCCAAAGGGGAAGGATAGCCTGGAACTGTCTGTCACGGCCTTCCTTCGCAGAACCACCCGCAGAGTCACCCTCTACGATGTAGATTTCTGTAAATTCAGAACTCTTTTCAGTACAGTCTGCAAGCTTACCCGGAAGAGAGTTGCTTTCAAGAACGCCCTTACGTCTTGCAAGGTCACGTGCCTTTCTTGCAGCTTCTCTTGCTCTTGAAGCATCAAGAGCCTTAGTGAAAATTGCTTTTGCAACTGAGGGATTTTCCTCAAAATATGTCATAAGCTTTTCGTAAACCATTGCGGATACGATGCTTGTGATTTCAGTATTACCGAGCTTACCCTTTGTCTGTCCTTCGAACTGAGCTTCAGTAAGCTTTACGCTGATAACGGTTGTAAGACCTTCTCTGACGTCCTCACCTGAAAGCTTTTTATCACCATCCTTAAGGATGCCGTACTTCTTACCGTAATCGTTGAAAACACGTGTGAGGGCAGTTTTGAAGCCTGTTTCGTGAGTACCGCCATCGATTGTGTTAACGTTGTTTGCGAAGGAAAGGATAACCTCGTTGTAACTGTCGTTGTACATCATTGCAACTTCAGCGTATTTATCGTCCTTTGACATTGAGAAATGAATCGGAGGTGTATGAAGAGGAGTCAGTGCACGGCTTGTATTGATATACTCAACAAAGCTCGAAAGACCGCCCTCATAGCAGTAAACCTTTTCAACAATGTTTTCAGGGTCGCGTGAGTCTGTAAGAGTGATCGAAAGACCTGCATTGAGGAACGCTGACTCACGGAGTCTTCTTTCAAGCACATCAAACTCATACTCGATTGTTTCTGTAAAGATTTCAGGGTCAGCCTTGAAACGGATGAGAGTACCCGTTGTATCAGTATCACCGATAACCTTCATATCGCAGACAGCGTTACCGCGTGAAAACTTCTGATAATGAACGTGACCGTCACGAGAAACCTCTGCTTCCATCCACTCTGAAAGAGCATTAACAACAGAAGAACCAACACCGTGAAGACCACCCGAAACTTTATATCCGCTGCCGCCGAACTTACCGCCTGCATGAAGGACAGTAAGAACAACGGTAAGGGTCGGAATGCCCATTTTGTCGTGAATTGCAACAGGAATACCACGACCGTTATCGCGGACGGTAATTATATTGTCAGGTAAAATTTCAACTTCGATATGAGTACAGAAGCCTGCAAGAGCCTCGTCGATAGAGTTGTCCACTATCTCGTAAACGAGGTGGTGAAGACCTCTGGGACCTGTCGAGCCGATGTACATACCGGGTCTTTTACGTACAGCCTCAAGACCTTCGAGAACCTGAATCTGATCAGCACCGTATTCTTCCGTAACCGCAGTATTCATCGCCTCTTCAAGCATTGATTCATCAGTAACGTCAGCCGTCACCGTCTGAATCTCGATCTTTTCTTCATTAGCCACGGTTAATTACCTCCGTTCAACTGATTCATAAATCCGCTCATCTTCTTTTTCTTCTTCGGCTTGTAAAGCGGCGGACGCTCAAGCTTTGCTCTGGTAGAGGAAGATCTCTTGAGAATTTTATTTGTCTCGATAACAAAAAGTGTCATCTCATCCATATAGTCGACACAGTTTGCAAGGAGATTTTCGTCATCATAGATTGATCCGAGAATCGTAACAACGATAACGCTCTGTACCTGATTTGTGCCGTCATTGTAAACTTCGTTGAGCATATTGAAGAGCTTCTTCATCTGCTGAGGATCGTTCTTTCTGACGGTTTCACGGAAAACTGCATTGCCGTGATTTACAAAGAAATCATCCGCAAGGAACTCGCCGTACTTTTCAAGGTTAGCCTTATACTCAGCCTTGAGATCGGGATAAATCTGTACAAATCTGCTGCCGAGAGTCACAAGATCGTAATAGACCGCACCGCTCTTTGCTGCTGACTTGGAAACAGGCTGCGGGAGCTTCTTTGCTTTGTCTTTCTTGCCGTAAGTATCGTTGATGCAATCGCAGAACTCATTTACTACGTACTTTACGTCACGGTCATCAACCTTTTCGATATCGAAAAGAGTTGTGGTAACCTTTTTGAAATCCTCATCGACAGCACTTCCTGCAGCAGCTGCTGAGCAGAGAAGAGCAATCTTTCCTTCGAAAATTTCAATCTTTGCAGAGCCTTTTTTACCATCATAAAGTATGGTTATGCATCCGTTTTTCTCTGTGACAGGCAAACCGCCTTTTTCTATATCCTGAGGAACAACCACAGCAAAGCCGTTATTGTTCATTGTGCTTTCGACACCTCTGATAATCATTGAAAGTACTGAATTTTTTTCCATATCTGAAACTCCTTAAAGACAATTATAGTGTTTATCAATAATTAGACATATTATATCATATAAATGTAGATTTGTCACTATTTTTTTGCATTAATTTCAGACTTTTTAGACTCTCGAAAGCCTTGATTTTCCTTGACTTACGAGAAAAATTATGATAATATGTTAAATTGTTTAATAATGCAATTGGAGTTGGTGTAAAATGAAGAATGCACTCATTCTTTTCGGTGGTGTTTCAAGTGAGCACGACGTGTCTGTCGTGTCTGCAAAATCAGTCATTGAAAACACTCCCGCTGATAAATATAACGTCATTATGCTTGGCATCACCAAGGACGGAAAATGGTACAAATACGACGGTGACGTCGCAAATCTCCCTGAAGACAAATGGCTCGAAGATACAGCTCATCTCACAAAAGCAGTAATCTCTCCTGACAGAGCCGATCATGGTATCCTCGTTTTTGAAGAAGACGGAGTAAAGACTGTCCGTATCGACGTCGCATTCCCTGTGCTTCACGGTAAAAACGGTGAAGACGGTACCATTCAGGGCTTTATGCAGGTCGCAGGAATCCCCTATGTAGGCTGTGATATGCTTTCTTCAGCATGCTGTATGGATAAAGTTATGACAAATACACTCGCTGACGCCGCAGGTATCCCTCAGGCAAAATGGATAGGCTTCAACTCGTACGACTACGGTAAAGAGCCTGAAAAATACATCGAAAAAGCTGCAGAATACCTCGGTTTTCCGATTTTTGTAAAACCTGCAAACGCAGGATCATCAGTAGGCGTAAGTAAGGCTGATGATAAAGAATCTCTTGCCGTTGCAATCGAAAAGGCATTCAGAGAAGACTCGAAGCTTGTCCTCGAAGAAGGTATCGACGGCATTGAAGTAGAGTGTGCAGTTATGGGCTACAACGAGCCTGTCGCTTCTGTCTGCGGAGAGGTTGTTCCCTGTAACGATTTCTATGATTTCGAAGCAAAATACGTAAATCCGGCAAGTGAGCTTCATATTCCTGCAAGACTCTCAGACGAGAAGCACGAGGAAGTACGTGCGGCAGCAAGAAATGCATACAAAGCGCTCGGCTGCGGCGGACTTGCAAGAGTTGACTTTTTCGTACGTAAGTCCGATGGACTCGTAATGCTTAACGAGCCGAATACAATCCCCGGCTTCACATCAATCAGTATGTACCCGAAAATGTTTGCAGCTTCAGGTGTCCCCTACGCTGAGCTTATAGACACACTTCTCACCACCGCTATAGAGAGATGGGAAAGATGACCCGTCTTATCACCATATGTGACTACCACGACGTGCAGGGACAGCGCGAAAAATCTGAACTTACAACCGTCGCAGACATCCACGGCACAGCAGATGACTACTACGTAATTTACGAAGAACAGTCAGAGGAACTCGCAGGATGCACGACAACAGTACACGTTGAAAACTCAAGCCGTGTCACCGTTTCCCGCGAAGGTGCTTACAACACAGAGTTGAAAATGGAAAAGGGCAAACGTAACCTCTGCTGTTATAACACGCCCGTAGGTCAGATTATGATGGGAGTTTTCACATCATCGATCCGTTCGGAATACACTGAGAACGAAAAAACCGTTCTTGATTTTTCATATTCGCTCGATTTCAATAACGAGCTTCTGAGCAAAAACAGAATCAAAATCACTGCGAAGTATAAGGAGGCAGATTGATATGTCTTACATCGTAAATAAAGTACAGGAACAGCTTAAAAATGCAGTCTACGCAGCAGTAGAATCAGCTGTGAAAGACGGAGCTTTTCCGCAGGTACCCGAAACTCAGTTCAAGGTAGAGATTCCCGCAGACCGTGCAAACGGTGACTTCTCTGCTAATGCCGCAATGGTATGGGCAAGAGAGCTTCGTTCAGCTCCCAGAAAAATTGCCGACACAATTATGGAAAAAATCAGCCTTGAAGGCACATATTTCCTTCGTGCAGAGGTTGCAGGCCCGGGATTTATGAACTTCTATCTCAGCGACAGCTACTATGCGGACATCCTTAAGGATATCCGTGAAAAGGGCGCTGATTACGGTCGTTCAGACTACGGCAACGGCAAGAAAATCAACGTAGAATTCGTCTCTGCCAACCCGACAGGTCCGATGCATATGGGTAATGCACGAGGCGGCGCACTCGGTGACTGCCTTGCTGCAGTTCTTGACTATGCGGGCTACGAAGTCAGCCGTGAATTCTACATCAACGATGCAGGTAATCAGATTGACAAATTCGCACTTTCTCTTGATATCAGATATCAGCAGATTTACAAGGGTGAAGATGCTGTCGAGCTTCCCGAGGACAGCTACCACGGTGAGGATATCAAGGTAAGAGCTCAGGAATTTGCAGACGTTTACGGTGACAAATACATCGAAGCTGACGAAGCAGAAAGAAGAAAAGCTCTCGTCGACTTTGCTCTTCCCAAAAACATTAAGGCAATGCAGGATAACCTTACAAAATACCGTATCGAATACGACACATGGTTCCACGAAAGCACCCTTCACAACGGAACAGAACTCAAGGACACACTCGAGCTTATGAAAGAGAAAGGTCTTACATATGAAAAAGACGGTGCACTCTGGTACAAGAATATCGAAGTGCAGACAGCAAGACTTCAGGCTCAGGGTTATTCTCAGGAAGACATCGACAAGCTCGAACTGAAAGACGACGTTCTCATCCGTGCAAACGGAAACCCGACATATTTCGCAGCTGACATCGCATATCATCGCAACAAGCTCGCAGTCAGAAACTTTGACGTTGCAATCGATATCTGGGGCGCAGACCACCACGGTCACGTTGCAAGAATGCAGGGTGCTCTTGACGCTATCGGCGTAGGTGGTGACAAGCTTGACGTTATCCTTATGCAGCTCGTTCGTCTTACACGTGACGGTGAAGTTGTCAGAATGTCAAAGAGAACAGGTAAGGCTATCACACTCGTTGACCTTCTTGAAGAAATTCCCATTGATGCTGTCCGTTTCCTCTTCAACATGAGAGAGCCCGGCTCACAGATGGAATTCGACCTTGACCTTGCTGTTGAGCAGAGCTCACAGAACCCTGTTTACTACTGTCAGTATGCACACGCACGAATCTGTTCAATCATCAAAAAACTTGAATCAGAAGGCATCAGCCCCCGTGACTGTACTGCAGAAGAGCTTGAAATGCTCAAGCAAAGCGAAGAGCGTGAGCTTATCCGTCACCTTGCAGCACTTACAAACGAAATCGTTGTTGCGGCTAAAAACTATGACCCTGCAAAGATCACACGTTACGTCGTTGACCTCGCTACACTTTTCCACAAGTTCTACAATGCTTGCCGTGTTAAGTGTGAGGACGAAAAGCTTATGCAGGCAAGACTTTACCTTTGCATCTGTGTAAAGGATACAATCAAAAACATCCTCGAAATGCTCAGAATCACAGTTCCTGAGTCAATGTGATTCATTTATAACAAAAAAGTAAAAACCGTTGTAACCATTATCAGGTTGCAACGGTTTTTTGTTACTTTCAGACACCAAACTGTAACAATTTTTAACCACAAAATCTATTTACATTTTCTGTAAAAATAGTACTATTTAATCATAGATAAACCATCTGACGAAGGGAGAATAAAAAATGAAAAAAATCACAAAAAAACTTATGGCAATTTTCCTTGCCGCAACACTCGCAATGTCAATGTTCGCAGTAAGCTCGTCAGCTTTTTTTGATGACGAAAACTACTTCGACGACTTCTTTGATACAATCTTGGAAGACGGTGTCTACTACACGATCAACACCATTGATGACTTCACTTATGCTGCGGTCAGCGACTTTGAAACAGACGACGAGGGAAAGTCTGTCCTTCCTGAAACGGTTGTAATTCCCGAAAGCATTGAATATGAAGGCGAATCATATACAGTTACTGAAATTGGTTTTATGGCTTTTGCTGACTGCTGCACGTTAAGAGAAATCACGCTTCCCGCTACTATTACATGCATTTATGACTACGCTTTTTCAAACGCTTCTTACCTTGAAAAGGTAGTAATTCCTTCAGAGGTTGAATTCAGCTACTTCGGAACAGAAGTTTTCGACGGCACCCCTGTTCTCGGATATTTCGCTGAAAACTGTGCAGACGGCGAAGTTATCCTCGGTCAGAATGTTCTTCTTGCTTATCTCGGCAACGAAAAGTCTTATACTGTTCCCGAAGAAATCGATTTCATCGCAGACCGCTGCTTCTTTATGTCAGGAATCGAAGAAATCAACTTCAATGAATCCGTTGCAGAAATCCTGCCGTACACCTTCGCAAACTGCAGAAATCTCAAGGAAGTAGACATTCCCGATTCAATAATCGCTCTTGGCGAAGGTGCTTTCTCAAACTGTGCAAATCTTGAAAAAGTAAATCTCGGCGACAGCCTTGAACTCTTTGGCTACAAAGTATTTGAAGGAACAAAAATAAAGGAAATCTACATCGGCGATTCTGTTGTGGATGTTATAGGTGCTTTTACAGGATGTAATACTCTTGAAAAAATTACGGTAAGTGAAAACAACGAATGCTACACTTACGAAGACGAAACCCTTTTCTACCATATGGAATACGAAAATGAAGACGGCACTTGTGATTCTTTCATCTCAATCGAGTACTTCCTTATCACATCTGACAAAACAACATTCACCGTACCTGAAAATGTAGATACAATCGATGCTTACGCTTTTTACAACTGCAAGCAGCTTGATAAGGTTATCATCAACACCCCGGTTTATATTTCATATCAGGCATTTTCATACTGTGACTTTGAAGACTTTGATTTCACAAATGTAACAGACATCGGTTACGGTGCTTTCAGAGGCTGTAAAAACTTCACTGAGCTTGACCTTTCAGAAGTAAGCTACATCGAAGATTCTGCTTTTGAAAACTGCACAAACCTCAAAGATGTCACTTTCTGCGACAGCATCTACTACATCGGTTCACGTGCTTTCGCAAACACAGCACTCGCTGAAATCGAAATCAGCGGTGACTGGTGTGAAATCGGTGAAGGTGTTTTTTCAGACTGTAAAAACCTCAAAAAAGCAACCTTCAATGATGGTGTAGGTGCTATCAATGCAAACGTTTTCACAAACTGTCAGTCACTCGAAACAGTCTTCGTTTCAAAGACTGTCGAATATATCGATTACTACGCTTTCCAGGATTGCCAGAACGTTGTCTTTGAAATCATCAAGCACTCAGAAAGTGCCGATACAATCATTGAGTTTGCTGAAGACGAAGACAATGACGTTACAAAATATGAGTTTGTTGGTAAGCTCACATTCTTTGAACGTGTAAGCCTGTTCTTCACAAATATTTTTGAAAGAATCACAGAATTCCTTTTCGGTTGGATCGTCGACTGATAACATAATAAATTAAGGCTGTTGCACAAAGCAACAGCCTTTCTCTTTTTATTCTGCCGTACTGTATCTTTCGATAGCTTCACGTATTTTATCCGCACCCTCGCCGTTCTGTGCAGAAAACGGAATCGCTTCGATTTCACCGAACTCTGCAAGCTCCTCCTTGATCGCTTCAAGTCGGTTGTTTCTTTCGGTCTTATTGAGCTTATCACTCTTCGTCATAACGACGATGAAATCAAACCCTGCATCCTTCAGAAATCTCAGCATATCACGGTCATCTTTTGTAATAGGATGTCTCATATCCGTCAGCTGGACTACAAGGCGAATATTTCTTCCTGAGTTGAAATAGCCTTCCATGAGATCCGCCCAGCGTTTCTTCTCGTTAAAATTAACCTTGGCATAGCCGTAACCCGGAAGGTCTACGAGCTTTACTCCGTCACAGTCAAAGAAATTAACTGTAACTGTTTTACCCGGCACAGAGCTGACACGGGCAAGATTTTTCCTGTTCAGCACCTTGTTGAGCATTGACGACTTGCCGACGTTAGAACGTCCTGCAAAAGCGATTTCTACCGCTTCACTCTTCGGCAACTGCTGACTTGTACCGTAAGATGCTTCGTATTTAACTTTATCAAATCTCATAGTCTGCCTCCTTACGTCCTCATAACATCATATCCGATTTTATTTTTTGTCGCCATTGCCGCCACAGCCTTTTTATCCTCGTTTTTCTTCACGAGTGCATTTTCAAAGACATCATCAAGGCTGACAGCAGAAACGAAAGTTATAGCTTCCTTTACCTTCGGATCAACTTCCGCCAGGTCAGGCATATTCTTCTTAGGTATAATCACCTTTCTGATACCCATTCTGTAAGCCGCCATAGTCTTTTCACGAAGGCCACCGATAGGCATAACTCTTCCGCGAAGAGAGATCTCACCCGTCATCGCTGTGTAGCTGTCAACGGGAGTATCCGTAAGAGCTGAGAGCAACGCAGTAGCCATCGTAACACCTGCAGAAGGACCGTCCTTAGGTACCGCACCTTCAGGCACATGGATATGAATATCTTTTTCCTTATAGAAGTTCGGATTTATTCCGTACTTTTCAACTCTGCTTCTGATGAAGCTGATAGCAGCCATAGCAGACTCTTTCATAACGTCACCGAGTGATCCTGTAAGTTCAACCTTACCCGTACCATCAAGCACGGCAACCTCGACCTGAAGCATTTCACCGCCGACCGCAGTCCAAGCGAGTCCGTTGACAACACCTACAGCTGACTCTTCGTCAATCGTTTCAGGGATATATTTTTTCGGACCGAGCAGTTTTTCGATGCTCGTCACCTTAACGGAAACTGTCTTCTCCTCTCCCGAAACCAGAGCCGCAGCACCCTTTCTGCAAAGAGCCGCAATCTGCTGCTCAAGGCGTCTTACACCTGCTTCTCGGGTATAGCCGTCAATGACATCACGTAAAGCTTTATCGTTGATTTTAAACGTCTTAGAATCAAGACCATGAAGCTTTGTCTGCTTAGGCACGAGATGTTTTTTAGCAATATTGAATTTTTCCTCGTGTGTATAGCTCGGAAGCTCGATGACTTCCATTCTGTCAAGAAGCGGTGCAGGGATGGTCGACTTGTCGTTTGCCGTCGTGATAAACATAACCTTACTCAGATCAAACGGCATATCGATGTAGTGATCCGTAAAGGTTGCATTCTGCTCACCGTCAAGCACTTCGAGAAGTGCAGATGACGGATCGCCCTTGTAGTCAGAACCGAGTTTATCAATCTCATCAAGAAGGATAATCGGATTTCTAGTACCTGCTGATTTCACAGCGGCAATGATTCTGCCCGGCATCGAGCCGATATAAGTCTTTCTGTGACCTCTGATTTCAGCTTCATCGTGGACACCGCCGAGAGATACACGCGAAAACTTTCTGCCCATTGCTTCTGCAACACTTTTAGCAATAGAGGTCTTACCTACACCCGGAGGTCCCACAAAGCAGAGAGTCTGACCGTATCCACCGTCCGAAAGTTTTCTGACCGCAAGTGCTTCTATGATTCTTTCCTTGACCTTTTCCATTCCGTAATGGTCACGGTCAAGCACTTTTTTTGCATTGGAAAGGTTAAGATTGTCCTGGGTCAGCTTGTTCCACGGCAGATCAATACAGGTTTCGATATAAACTCTGCTGACCGTAGCTTCAGGAGATGTAGGCGCCATTCTTTCAAGACGTGCACACTCCTTCAGAAGCTTCTTCTCACTCTCTTCCTCAAGAGCAAGAGCCTTGATTTTCTCACGGAACCCTTCACATTCATCGACGAGTGACAGACCATCATTGAGTTCATCTGAGATGACTTTCATCTGCTCGTGAAGATAATATTCACGCTGACCTTTATCAATATTTTCCTGAACTTTTCTGTTTATATCATTTTCAAGTCGCATCAGGTCTCCCTCTTTTGCAAGAAGACAGCAAACCTTTTCAAGTCTGCGAAGAGGATTCACCTCATTGAGAATAGTCTGACGCTTTTTATATTCAAGCATGATATTGCCTGCGATATAGTCGGCAAGCTCCCCTGCCGAATTTTTCTCCAACACTTCGAGAATAAGATCACCCGGCATCTGCGGTGCGACATCCGCATAATCCTCAAAGAAATCCTTTGTCTGTCTGACAAGTGCGACCTCGTAATCCTTATCCTCTGCCTTTATCACAGTACTCTTTCTTTTCTTAACATCTGCGATGAGATAAGGCTGAGTCTGCAACATATCAACTAGAGCCGCACGGTAAAGACCCTCGACAGAAATTCTTATCGTGTCACTGTTCGGCAGCTTGAGGATATGGCTGATTTTAGCGACTGTACCCATTTTGAAAAGCTGTTCAAGTTCAGGCTCATCGTCGCGTACATCCTTCTGTGCAACGAGGAAGACTTCCCTCTCATCAGCCATCGCAGCCTTGATCGCATCTATCGAACGCTGTCTGCCGACGTCAAAATTCAGTGTCATTCCGGGGAAGATAACAAGTCCACGGAGAGCCACCGTCGGCATAACTTTATAATCATCAAATCTGTTCAAAAAATCAACTCCAAAAACATATGCCGATATTATACATTAAATTTCTCACTTTTTCAACCTAAAAACTTTGTCTGTACTGTTGTAAATTGTCAAAAGCGGTGATAAAATAAAATTAATTATATTAAAGAGAGTTTTTTATGGAAAGACACCAGCTTATTGAACGAAGTATAATCAAAAAATACCGTAAAACCATATGGAATAATTTCGTCGCCGCGATCAAGGACTATCAGCTTATAAAACCCGGTGACAAGATCGGCGTCTGCATTTCGGGCGGCAAGGATTCAATGCTCCTTGCGAAGTGTATGCAACACCTGCAGAAATACAGCGACTTCGAATTCAGCGTTGAGTACATCGTAATGGATCCCGGCTATCACGAGGAAAACAGACAGAAGATTATTGACAATGCAAAAATCCTTGACCTGCCGATAACTGTCTTCGACTCCCCTATCTTCAATTCCGTTTCAAATGTCGGCGGTGGTTCTCCCTGCTACCTTTGCGCAAGAATGAGAAGAGGCTATCTCTACAAACAGGCTCAGGATATGGGTTGTAATAAAATTGCCCTCGGACACCATTTTGATGATGCTATCGAAACTACTCTTATGAGTATGCTCTACGGTGCTGAAATCAAGACGATGATGCCCAAACTCAGAAGTACAAACTTCGAAGGAATGGAGCTGATCCGTCCCCTCTATATGGTCAGAGAAAGAGACATAATTTCGTGGGCAAGATATAATGAACTTGAATTCATCCGCTGTGCCTGCAGCGTAACCAAAAAGGATGCTGAGACCTGCGACGGCTCGAAGCGTCAGGAGGTCAAGGAGCTTATAAGAAAGCTGACCGAAGAAAACGACAAAGTTGATATGAACATCTTCAGGAGTATTCATAACGTCAACCTTGCGACTATAATAGGCTACCGCGAAAGGGACGGCGGCGACGTTCATCTTTTCACGGAGCATTATGATGAGAGCTGAAAAAATGATTTATTTTTTTGATGATTATGAAAACTTTTCCGCTGAAAAATTTTCAGATTTTCTCCCGGTAAACCGCAGAGAAAAATTTGAAAAATTACGGCTGAAAAGAGATAAAGAAAACTGTGTCATTTCACATCTTCTTTTAAAAAAAGCTTTGAAAAATTTCGGCATTGAAAGTTTCGAAACTGATATCGGAAAAAACGGCAAACCGTTTCTGAGAGATAACGAAAACATCTTTTTCAATATCAGCCACACATTTTCGGGAGTGGCGGTCGCAGTCGGCAAAAAGCCCATAGGTGTTGATATTCAGGACATTCTCGATGTAAAAAACGGAGTCATCGAACGTTGCTTTTCAGAAAAAGAAAAAGAGATGATCTTTTCTTCGGATACACCTGAAAAAGAGTTCACAAGACTGTGGACACTCAAAGAAAGTGCAGTCAAATGCAACTCGGAAACCGTCGCAAGTTTAAAAAAATATTGTTTTGAAGATACGAAAAAAACTTTCAGAAAATATGACAAATTTTTTACAACTTTTGAAAAGAAAAATCTTTTTATTTCCGTCTGTGGAGAGAAAGAATTTTTTGAAATAATTGAAATAAAAACGGAGGAACTTTTATGAGAATTTTATTTCAGGGTGACAGTATAACAGATGCCGACCGCAACAGAGAAGACATCCACGATCTCGGCTGCGGATATCCGAAGTACGCTGCAAAATACCTCAGGGACTACTTCCCCGGAATGGACTTTGAGTTCATCGACCTCGGCATAAGCGGTAATCAGACAATCGACCTCGTGAACAGACTAGATTCTGATTTCATTGACATACAGCCGGATATCGTTTCAATCCTTATCGGTGTTAATGACACCTGGCACAGAGCAGAAAAAAGAGAGTGGCTCCCCGACGAAGAATTTGAGAAGAGATACCGTACCGTTCTTGATGCAATCAAAAAGAAAACCAACGCAAAAATCGTTATGATCGAGCAGTTCCTTCTCCCCGCAGAAGACAAGCTTTACTTCCGTGAAGATCTTGACCCGAAGATCCAGATCGTCCGCAAACTCGCAAGAGAGTACGCTGACCTCTTCATTCCTCTTGACGGAATCCTTGCTGCCGCCTGTGTGAAAACAGACTGGAAAGCATTTTCCGAAGACGGTGTACATCCTACATACTCAATCGGAGCCGATTTTATCGGTCACATCTATGCCGACTACGTAGCAGAAGTCATCGAAGAAGTTCATTCGCAGGCTGAATAAAATAATAAGGGAAGAAAATCACGGATTTTCTTCCCTTTTGCTTTATTTAATTGCTTCGTATATTCTGTCTCTGCAATTTTTGTCAGAATGAAGGAACATACTGTCCATTCTCTGCATATATTTCTGATCAGCTTCACCGTTTCTCTTAATTATATCCGTGATAGCTGAAACAGCTTCCTCAGCACTATGTGCGAGTGGTCCGAATCCCTCTTCAAGCGGAAGATCAAGCTTACGGTAATCATTCATTCCTGCTCTGAACATATCGTCATCAGGCACGAAATACATCATCGTTCTTTTAAGATAGACAAAATCAAAACAGAAAGATGAGAAATCTGTAATAAATACCTTATATGACTTTTCATCGACAGACTTACCCGCTACCTTGATTCGATCGCTGTTCACTTTGTATAACTTGCCATACTCGCTGAAAATGGGATGGAGTTTAAAATCAAGATACCAATCATTTTTCTCAAGTACCTCTTCAAGCTCTTTGCTTTGAAGGAAAGCCTGTGTTTCTTTAAAGAACTCACTGCTTACAAACTTCTCGGGTGTCGGATGGAATCCACCTGCTTTATCCATTCTGACAAGATATTTTCTCCATGTCGGAGCAAAAAGAATCTTGTTTTCCGGCTTCGGTCCGTCTATGTCAATAAAGTCATATCTCGGCATACCTGCAGGAATAAGATCACACTCACGGAAACCGTAATTTTTTGTAAAATTCTCCATTTCAAAGGTTGTGGAAACGACTTCTCTGTCGACTCCTGTCAGTCTGTCGTTTGCATACTTCCACGGCAGGAAAGCATGAAGCACACCGTGCTGCAGATAAATAACCTCCGCCTTGAACAGGTCTGTATAGAATTTCCATACAAACGCCTTAAACGGATTATAGTTATTATACTCAACATATGCAGTGATGATCTTCTCTGCACCAAGAAAGTACTCTTTATGAGTAAGAGAACCGAAACGGATCACGTGAGACTTCTGCTTGCTTGTAAAGAGTTCACTTCTGTCAATATCATCATTTACAACGTAGTATCTTTCGACACCGTCATCTATCTCGAAATCGTGTATAAACTGATAGTATCCGTTATCCTTATAAACATTTTTACAGTCATAGTATAACCATATCCTGCGTTTAGAAGAACGCAGACGTCCGCAAGCCATACGCCAAAGGAAGGTTCTCGGCTTTCTGAACATAAGCTTCTGCATATATTTTTTGTTGTAATCACGTTCTTCTCTTTCCGAAGAAGCAAAAACATCAAATCCGTTCTGTGAACAAACAAATTTATATCCGCATCTGAAAAGTGCAGATCTGAGAATACCTGAATTGAACGGTGAGTGCATAACAAAATCAAGTTTTGAAGCGACTTCCTGACCGTTAATCTTTATTTTAAACCTAAGAGAAGAATACTCTTTATAATCCCAGAAAAAGCGTACCCTGACCATTCGGTTTGTTTTAATCTTTGTACGGTAATAGTCCCAAGCTGAATTTTCCTTTTCGAGCAGTTCTTCTTTAGCTTTAGCTTCACCCATAAACTGAGCGTAAACCTCAACATCATCCGTAAACGCTGTAGAAGGAGTGCGAAGAAATGCATCTACATAAACCTTTTCATCGTCAACTTTGAATCGGCAGATAACGACTGTTATTGCGTTTTCAAGGTAAAGAAGATTTGTAGAAGAAGAAAGCACAACTCCGCCGCAACCGGATTTCACGTCGATTTTATTGTCATACTTCAAGCCAAACAAGAAGCATGTGTGCAAACCCTCAACCTGAGGATGCCTTGATATAACATCATCATCCACAAACTTTAGAAGAGCGCAGATTCTGCTGACAGCTTTTTCAAAATTCTCCTTATCGTAATGATACGGCAGAAGAATATCCTGCTTTGCCTTCCAGTTGATGTCATTAATGTACATCGCCTGAACATACTTCGGCACCTTACCGTCAAACGAAGCGAAGAGATCTTCCCAATATTCCATACTTGTCTCAAACAGATAGTATGCAAAAAACATAGTGCTGGTAACGCTGGCAGGGTTTTTAGTATAATAATACTTCGCTCCTGTGCAATAACCTATTTTCATTTTTTCTCTGACAATGTCAATATTATACTTCTGATCTTCCTGGAATTTTTTATCTTCCATGAAAAGAATATTGTCTTCACCCTTATTTTTGACACAGATATTCATTGTCGTCTGAGTTATAAAAATATTTTCTGTGTGAGTGAGATTATATACACCTTCGTGCTTGAGAAACTCATATCGATAATGGATCGGGTTTACGACTTTACCTTTAAACCACGGAATAATCTTATAAGTTACAATATCAACCTCATCTTCATTCTTATCAAAAAATTTCACAAGATTTTCAAGAGATTCTTTTGATAAAGTATCATCGGGATCAAGGTAAGCTATATACTTTCCTTGTGCATGCTTGATTCCGTAGTTACGTGCCTTTGAAACTCCGCCGTTTTCCTTTGAATATAATTTAAAGAAAGGATACTTTTCACAGTATCTCTTACAAATCTCTTCACTGTTGTCAGGAGAGCCGTCATTGATAAGCAGAACTTCTACAAGACTTTTGTCAATAGTCTGTCTGATAAGAGACTCCAGACATTCTTCTATATATTCCTCAACATTATAAATAGGAACGATAACCGAAATTTTGTATTTAAAATCCATCATTCACACCTCGAAGCCTAAATACGATATGTATACATCCGTATTATATCACACAGGTATGTGATTTTCAACTCGAAAATACAACCCGGATTAAAGAAACAAAAAAGTTTAATATTTTCTCATTTTTGGTATTGACAACAGCAAAAACATATGATATTATATTTGAGCATTCGGAGAGATACCGAAGTGGTTATAACGGAACGGTCTTGAAAACCGTCGTACGGCAACGTACCGTGGGTTCGAATCCCACTCTCTCCGCCACACTGAGTGAGACTTCCTTTTTAAAAGGAAGTCTTACTTATAAAGAACAGAATATTTCGGTTTTGTTCACCAATGGAGGATTACTCAAGTGGTGAAGAGGCTCCCCTGCTAAGGGAGTAGGTCGGGTAACCGGCGCGAGGGTTCAAATCCCTTGTCCTCCGCCAGAAAAAAGCATCTTTGTCAACAGACAAAGGTGCTTTTTTCAATGAAATAAATCCCTTACGGTATTTGTGAAATACGCTACGCGTGTGAAATATTGCTTCGCAATGTGAAATGACTGCGGTCGTGAGTAGATTTATTTTATTTCACTTGATGCATAGCATCAAACTTCACAATGACCTATGGTCATTATTTCACATCCGAAGGATATTTCACTTTTAATTTTCTATTAATTATGGTATCATTTGATTCAGAAAGGTGGTGCCGATATGTCTGAATCAAAGCTCAGAGATATGTCAACTGATTTTGCTATCAAAATCATTAAACTCTGTGAAACCATCAAAGGCCATTACTCTCTCGTCAACCAATTGGAGCGTTCCGCAACTTCTATCGGTGCAAATATTCACGAAGCAAACTATGCACACGGAAAAGCCGACTTCATCGCTAAACTGCAAATTGCATTAAAGGAATGTTACGAAACGGAATACTGGTTAGAATTGTTTGTAAAATCCGAAATTATCAACCGAGAAGTTGCACTGGATCTATACAATCAATGTGGCACAATCCGTCGTATTTTAATCGCCTCCCTCAACACAGCAAAGGAGAATATTAAATGATTTTCTCACAGGTTACATCTATAAAAGACCCGGATATTCCTCATCTGCTTAAAATTCATAGATTACCTGAAATTCGATGTTTTATAGACATAAACGAAAGGAAATATTTTAAATTTGTTGTTAAAAACAAGCGTGTTTTTTATTATAAAATTTTTGATAACGAAACTCTTGTAGGTAGTATACACTGTGAACTTGTTGGCAGCACACTTTACCTTTCACTTCTTATTTTCCCCGAATATCAGAGCAAAGGCTACGGAACAAAAACCCTTAAAGATGTAATAAACAAAACTCTTCCCCTTGATTTTGAAACAATCGAAGTTTCAATTAACGATGACAATGCGCCGTCTTTACATCTGTTCGAAAAGGTTGGATTTGTCAAAACCTCCATTGACGGAGGACTCATCAATTATATATATAAACTTTGAGGTGATATTATGGTTTTCCCTGAAAAAAACAATCGCGTTTCAAAAATTGATACATATCTTAATTGTGCGGAAATGTTTGCATACAGAAGCACTTGTCTTAAAAGAAAATACGGTGCGGTCATTGTCAAGGATGATGTTGTTATTTCAACAGGCTACAACGGTTCACCCAGAGGCTTTGAAAACTGCTGCGAAATCGGACATTGTCCCAGGATAGAAAAAGATATGCATCAAGGTGAAGGCTACGGAATTTGCCGTGCTGTTCATGCAGAAATGAACGCTCTTCTCAACTGCTCACGTCAGCAGACTATCGGTGCCGACCTCTACCTCGCAGGAATCAACCCGTCAGACAATTCCGTTCACAAAGCAAAGCCCTGCCCCGTCTGTGCAAGGCAGATTATTCAGGCAGGTATCCGTAACGTCTACCTTCGCATCGGCGACGGTGCAGAAAACTATATCGTAATCCCTGCAAATAAGCTTAAGTGGCTGCAGGATTAACAGCACTTCATCATAGCGATATCGACAATTAGATTAAGAGGTGTTAAGCTTTATTATGGACCTGTATGTTGTTTTATTTATCATTTTTATTGTTGTGGTTGTTGCGTTTTTGACTTTTAGTGTGATAATGTACATAAGACAATGCAAAAGAAATAAACTCAAAAAAGAAACGCCGGTGACTGAAGCTCCAAAAATTAAAGATGAATTTGATACTGTAAAATTTTACGCTACAGTTGTTGATTTGTTTTGCCGTACAGAAATGATCGGTACAAAATCACCCCGTTCCGTAAAAGTTTTTACGGTTGTCTTTGAAACCGATAATAAAAAACAAATCAAATTAGATGTTCCCGAGGAAATGTATGACGGAATTGAAACAGGACAAAGCGGAGAAGTCACTGTCGTTGAAGGTGAACTTTACAGTTTCGTTATTTAATACATAACAGCCTGTCAGCAACAATGCTTTTAAGCATTCTGAAAACAGATCAACAAATTCGGGTTTGTCGGGGTGTTTGATTTCGCACAATCCAACTCTGTGTGCGTAGGGATGGGCCTCCCGGACCATCCGCGGAATCTGCTGAAAAACGGACGGTCGAGGACGCCCGTCCCTACGCAGCTGACTGAAACAGGG
>JAZRNG010000117.1:0-22043 GCA_045648065.1 Acutalibacteraceae bacterium
CGCATATTATGGAATACCTATGAACGATATCGATAAGCCGGCAAGAAAAGTGTCGGAAAATGTAAGAAGCAGGAAGAGGTCTGACAAATACAAAAGGTCAGACCAACAATTTGATAATGACCAATATTCATTAGTAGCAAATTTTCAGGCGAAAGTCGGTATACGAAGAAATGAATTGAAAAATCTAAGACTTAACAATTTTAAACAAGATGAGTCCGGTTATTGGTGCGTAGAAGTCCTGCGTGGCAAGGGCGGGAAATATCAACTGCAGCGCATATTGCCGGAAAATGTAGAATTTATCAGGTCATATTTCAACACGCCTGATAGTACCGAAAAGCTTTTTAAGGAGTCTGACTTTTCGAAAAATTTAGATTATCATAAATTACGTTTTCTTCATAGTCAGCGGGCGTATTGGCATTATTTTAAACAGTTGCACACGGGTGACCCAAAAACGGACGCTGCAAATGCTTACCGTATGAGAGGTGAACTCATGAAGCGATGGAATTTATACAACTTGGATAAACGAACGGGCAAACCTCGCTACTTTCCGATATCCGATACTAAAGGTGTCTATAAGCTTCGCGGAGACAACCGCAAGAAAGCTCTTGCTGATGGCCTTCCGGTCGAATATGACCGCTTGGCTGTGTATATGGTCTCGGTGTTCCATCTATCGCATTGGAGATTGGACACTTTGACTAATTATTTATTAGCTGTATAATAACTGAAAATCTAATATGAGAACCTAAGGCTCAGCGGAAATATCCGTTGAGCCTTTTAAAGTCCTTAAAGTTGTACTCAGCATAAGCAAAAGCAATGACATATGGTTGAAAACTACAATTTTTTGTATTATAATGTAATATGATTAATTGTATTCATTTACACTGAAAGTCAGGTGGAGTCAAATGGAACTGATTGATAATATAAATAAAACAGTTAAAGATGATTTGTCTGTTGAAATTAAGCAAGGAAGCAAGCTGTCTATTGCGGCGGCATGCTTCTCTATTTATGCTTTTCAGGAACTGAAGTCCGAACTTAAAAGCATTGATGAACTGAGATTTATATTTACATCACCGACTTTTACAACAGAAAAAACCAAGAAAGAAAAAAGAGAGTTTTATATTCCACGTTTGAACCGTGAACGCAGCTTATATGGCACAGAATTTGAGGTTAAACTTCGCAATGAGCTTACACAAAAAGCGATTGCGAAAGAGTGTGCAGATTGGATTCGTGAAAAGGTTACATTCAAATCAAATGTTACAAATGAGAATATGCTCGGTTTTATGAATGTAGATGATAAAAACTACACTCCGATTCAGGGCTTTACTACAGTTGACTTAGGCTGTGAGCGAGGCAACAACGCGTATAATTTTGTTCAAAAAACAGAAACTCCGTTTTCTTCTGCATATATTGAACTTTTCAATAACCTTTGGAATGATAAGAATAAAATGCAGGATGTTACGGATGAGGTAATCGAAAGCATTACTTCTGCCTATAATGAAAATTCACCGGATTTCATTTACTTTGTGACATTGTACAATATTTTTAATGAATTCCTTGAAGACATATCTGAAGATGTGCTTCCCAATGAAGCCACAGGCTTTAAAGAAAGCAAGATTTGGAATATGCTTTACAATTTCCAAAAGGATGCTGTTCTTGCTATTATCAATAAACTCGAAAAATATAATGGCTGTATTCTTGCGGATAGTGTCGGTCTCGGTAAAACTTTTACAGCTCTTGCTGTAGTAAAGTATTACGAAAACAGAAACAAGTCTGTTCTTGTGCTTTGTCCGAAGAAGCTTGCAAACAATTGGAATACATATAAGGATAATTATGTGAATAATCCAATCGCAAGCGACCGTCTCCGTTATGATGTTCTTTATCACACGGATTTAAACAGAACTTCAGGAACATCAAACGGTCTTGATTTGGACCGTCTGAATTGGGGAAACTATGACCTTGTTGTTATTGATGAATCTCATAACTTCAGAAACGGTGGCAAGATTGTTGAAAACCCTGATGAAAACGATAAAGAAAACCGTTATGTAAAGCTCCTTAAAAATGTAATCCGTGCAGGTGTTAAGACTAAGGTTCTTATGCTTTCTGCTACACCTGTAAATAATAAATTTCTCGATTTAAAAAATCAGTTGGCTCTTGCATATGAAGGCCATACTGATTACATCGACGAAAAACTGAACACCAAGCGTTCTATTGACGATATCTTTAAAAATGCCCAAAGAGCTTTTAATGAGTGGAGTAAATGGGAACCTGAATACAGAACGACTGAACAGCTTCTGAAAATGCTCGATTTCGACTTTTTTGAAGTTTTGGATTCGGTTACAATTGCGCGTTCAAGAAAACATATTCAGAAGTATTACGACACAACAGACATAGGCACATTCCCGACAAGACTTATACCTATTTCAAAAAGGCCTGACCTTACAGACTTGTCAGATGCAATTACTTACAACGATATTTTTGAACATCTGATGATGCTTACACTGTCTATCTATACTCCGTCATTGTTTATCCTTGCGGGTAAGATGGAAAAATACGCTGAGCTTTTTGATAAAAGCAGCCTTACTCAGGTTGGCCGAGAGCAAGGTATCCGTAGACTTACTGCAATCAATCTTATGAAAAGAATGGAATCGTCTGTCTATTCCTTTAATCTTACAATGACAAGAATCAAGGATTTGATTAGCAATACCATCGATACGATTGATGCTTATGATAAGCATTCAACTCAGCATCTTGAATTGACAGATATTTTGGATGCAGATGAATTTGACAGTGAAGACCAAAACGATGAACTCTTCACTTTCGGCAAGAAGGTTAAAATCGACCTTGCCGATATGGACTATATTTCTTGGCGTAAGAGTCTTGCAAAAGACAAAGAAGTCCTTGAACTCCTCACGCTTATGGTTGGCGACATTACTCCTGAGCATGACAGCAAATTGCAGGAGCTTTTGGAGCTACTTTCTGATAAGGTAACCAATCCTATCAATCCCGGGAACAAAAAGGTAATCATTTTCTCTGCATTTGCCGATACTGCACAGTATCTTTATGAAAATGTCAGCACATATATGAAAGATAATTTCGGCTTGGATACTGCAATGGTAACGGGTATGGTCGAAGGCAAATCAACTGTTCAGGGCCTGAAAAACGACCTCAACACAGTTCTTACTTGTTTCTCACCGATTTCAAAAGGCAGAGATTTGTTTGCAAATATGCCGAAAAAAGATATCGACATCCTTATTGCAACTGACTGTATTTCAGAAGGTCAGAACTTGCAGGACTGCGATTATCTTATAAACTACGACATTCATTGGAACCCTGTTCGCATCATTCAGCGTTTCGGACGAGTTGACCGTATCGGCAGCAAAAATTCTGTTATTCAGCTTGTCAACTTTTGGCCTAATGTAACGCTTGATGATTACATCAATCTTAAGGCTAAAGTTGAAACAAGAATGAAAATTGTCAATATGACAGCGACAGGTGATGACAACATTCTGAGTGATGAAGAAAAAACTGACCTCGAATACCGTAAGGCTCAGCTTAAAAAGCTTCAGGAAGAGGTTGTTGATATCGAGGATATGTCAACGGGAATTTCGATTATGGACTTGGGTCTTAATGAATTCCGTCTTGATTTGCTCGAATATATAAAAACGCATCCCGATATTGATAAAACACCGTTCGGACTTCACGCGGTTACTGCATCGGCAGATGGTATGCCTGCAGGCGTAATTTATGTTCTTAAAAATAGAACAAACAGTGTGAATATTGACAATCAGAACAGGCTTCATCCGTTCTACATGGTTTATATCAGTGAAGACGGTGAGGTTGTATGCGACCATTTGTCACCGAAGGATATGCTTGATAAGCTGCGTTTCCTTTGCCGTGGAAAGGTTGAACCGATACCGGAGCTTTACAGACAATTCAATAAAGAAACCCGTGACGGCAGAGATATGAGAGAACTTTCGAACCTCCTCGGTGATGCGATTGCATCCATCATTCAGGTTAAGGAAGAAAGTGATATTGATTCATTCCTTGCAGGCGGTCAGGTCAGCTTCCTTTCAAATGAAATAAAGGGCTTGGACGATTTTGAACTGATTTGTTTCTTAGTGATTAAAGATTCGGATAGTAAACCCGTTGAAAACAGAGAATTCCGCGTGGTTGTTGCAGGCAGCAGAAACTTTGAAGACTATGAAAGACTCTCTGTTGAGCTCGATAAGTTCCTTGAGGGTAAAAAGAATGTTACCATTTTAAGCGGTACTGCAAGAGGTGCCGACAGAATGGGTGAAAGATATGCGGCAGAACATGGCTTGAAGTTAGAACCGTTCCCTGCAGAGTGGGGTATTTATCATAAGGGTGCAGGACCAATCCGTAATATGCAGATGGTACAATCCGCGGACGCAGTTGTAGCGTTTTGGGATAATGAGTCGTCAGGTACAAGAAATATTATCGATTGTGCAAGACAGGAGAATATACCGTATAAAGTAATCAGTATTTAATAGAGGGCATGAGAGGAAGTTTGTAATGGATGATTTTACGATTGGTATTTCGGTACCGGCAGATGCAGATGGTTTTGTGTTATTGCAATGTCCAAAATGCGGAGAGTATTTTAAATTATCGCCATCAGATATTGAAAGTGACGAAGTTTTGGATATTCATTGTCCTTTGTGCGGTTTGGTAAGTGATAATTATCTAACAGACGATGTAATTGAATTAGCAAAAGCAAAAGCAATAAATAAGTTGTTTGGCGATATTTATGGCGATATGAAAAAGTTAGAAAGACAGTCACATAATTCATTTGTTCAAATAACAGTTAAAAAACCTTCAGAGGAAGAAGAAATTCTTGTTAAGTCCACTATAGATTCTATGGAAATTGTTGATTTCGAATGTTGTGATAGACAAGCTAAAATTCGACATCTTCTAAGTTATTGTGGTTGCTACTGCCCATATTGTGGAGGGAAAAAAGATGATAATAACTAAAATTGAATTGAAAATATTGATTAAAGAATTCTTGTCCGCTTCAAACCGAGTTCTTCGAGCAGGATACGAAATTTATTCATCGGAATTAACCAAATTTATAAGATTTCTTGATACACATGAATTAATAAATGAATATATAAAATCCTGTGGTTCACCTGAATATGATGTTAAGCAAGAAGTTGACGAAGTAAGCGAAAGCTATGGCGATTGTATTTTTACTCTTGGTTCTACAGATGAAAAAGAAGTGGCAAATACCTATGCTGTTATTAAGTATTTAGCTGAAAATAATTATGATGGCAGGAGTTATGTGTATTTTGGTTACTCTCATTCAAAAAAGTTTCAAGAAAAAGTCGATGGTTTTGGAGATAGATTTATTAGAATTCTAATATCGCATATAGAAAACTATCTAACAAGAATAAGTATTCAAATGGGTATTGATGAAAAAATTAATGTTAGTGTTAATATTGAAAATAGTACACTAACTAATGCACAGTTTTGTTTAGCTTCAGAAGGAAGCTCTGTTGTTGCAAACCAAAGTACTTGTGATGCAGAAAATATACAGACACTGATTGATAATTTGCTTAAATATGCTGAACAGTTAAATCCTGTGGACAAGCAAACGGTTAGTGATTGCATCGAGACTATAGCTACAATTAATGATGATACCCCCAAAAAAGGAATTATTCGCACAGCGATTAATACACTCAAAGGTATTGTTGGTACAGCGGAGTTTTTAGCAGCGGTCACATCCATTGCTGAATATATTCAAAATGTTCTGTAAGGGGAATACATATGCTCGGTTTACCGAAATCAACTGAACTTTCGAAGCAGTTGCCGAAAAAAGCGATTTATGCAAAATTTAATATGAGCCCGGCTGCGAAGGAAAAGTTTGACGCTGATATTTCGAGAATAAACATTGTAGCAGAAATATCACCGAACACCGTAAACACAACTAAAGGTGAAGAAGTATCTGCAATATATGTTTTGCAGGTTATTCTCAAGAAAAAAGATTTTGACTCAAAAACCGTATCACAGCTTTCAAAACTTATTGACCAAAATATGCTTTTGATGCTCGATTGTGATGGTGAGCGAAAACTCGCTGTTTATCATACCAAACTGTTGCAGACGGAGTGGATGCCGTCTGATGAATGCACAGTTAATCTCAGCGGACTTACTCTTGATACCGTATGGGAAAATCTTATTACACAGATAGGCAGCATTGAAATTCAGCAAGGTAACACCTTGGACGAGCAGATTGTAGCCGATGAGCAGAAACTGAAGTTGGAAAAAGAAATAGCCCGCCTTGAAAAGATGGCACGGAACGAAAAACAACCGAAAAAGAAGTTTGAATTGGTACAGCAAATAAAAAAATTACGCGGAGGAAACGGAAATGGATAAATTGAAAATGCACTCGATGAATAAAGTTGATGAGAATATTGAGAAGATTGGGAAGTTGTTTCCGAATTGTGTGACTGAGAGAAAGAATGCTGAGGGTGAAGTGGAGTATGCGATTGATTTCGATATGCTCAGGCAGGAGCTTTCTTCTGTAATTGTCGAGGGCAATGAAGAGCGATATCAGTTCACTTGGCCTGACAAGAAAAAGTCCATTCTTCTTGCTAATGCTCCTATTGCTAAAACCCTCCGTCCTTGCCGTGAAGAAAGTGTTGACTTTGATAACACCGAGAACCTTTACATTGAGGGTGATAACCTTGATGTATTGAAACTTTTGCAGGAAACCTATCTCGGCAAAATCAAAATGATTTATATTGACCCGCCTTACAATACAGGTAATGACTTCGTTTATAATGATGATTTTGCAGAAAGCGCAGATGAATACCTTGCCAACAGCGGTCAGTTTGATGAAGAAGAGAATCGCCTTGTTCAGAACACCGAAAGTAATGGTAGATACCATACTGATTGGCTTAATATGATTTATCCTCGATTAAAGATAGCAAAAGATTTACTTGCAGATGATGGTTTTATATTTATCAGTATAGATGATAATGAACAGGTTAATCTCAAAAAATGTTGCGATGAAGTTTTTGGTGAAGAGAATCTTTTTGCAAATATTTCTTGGAGAAGACAGGATGGACAAACTAATATTGGAAATATAGCTCGAGTAAAAGAGTATATATTGATTTATTCTAAAAATCCTAACATACCGTTTGGTAGACTACCTCTTTCGGATAAAGCAAAGAAAGATTATCAGTACCAAGATGAAAAAGGATTTTATGGTAGAGGAAGATTGAGGGAACCTGTTAGAGGTAGGTATAATTACGATGTAGTTTCTCCAAGTGGCATTATTTGTAAAGGGCCATGGCTTATTTCTGAAACCGAGTTTAGAAAATTAGAAAACGAAAATCTTGTTCATTGGCCTGAAAAGGAGGGCGGTTCTCCGAGAAGAAAGATTTATTTAACAGAAATGTTAAACAAAGGTCAAATACCAAATGATTTTTGGGGTATAGAATTTGGAACAAATCAACGAGCAAGCATTGAAGTAGAATCTCTTTTTAATAAAAGATATTTTGATTTTCCGAAACCGGTAAGCTTGCTTTCTACAATAGTCAAGTTGGGTTCAGAAATGGATTCGATTGTTCTTGACTTTTTTTCAGGTTCAGCAACTGCCGCTCACGCTATTATGCAATTAAATGCAGAAGACGGTGGTAACCGTAAGTTTATTATGGTTCAATTACCTGAAGAAACAGATGCTAAATCAGAGGCATTTAAAGCAGGGTATAAGAATATCTGTGAAATCGGTAAAGAACGCATCCGTCGTGCAGGTGCAAAAATAAAGGAAGAAAACGGACTTACAGCTCAGAACCTTGATGCAGGTTTCCGTGTTCTCAAACTTGATACTTCAAATATGAAGTATGTTTATTATAATCCTGCTGATTATGAAATGTCTTTGTTTGATAATCTTGCAGATAACATCAAGGAAGACCGTACACCTGAAGACCTGCTCTTCCAAGTTATGCTTGACCTCGGCATCCTTCTTTCAAGTAAGATTGAAGAAACAACAATCAGCGGTAAGAAAGTGTTCAGTGTTGCAGACGGCTTCCTCTATGCCTGCTTTGACGAAAATGTTACCGAAGATGTAATAACAGAAATCGCAAAGAAAGAACCCTACTACTTTGTAATGCGCGACAGTTCTATGGCTTCCGACTCCGTCGCAACCAACTTCGACCAAATCTTCGCCACATATTCACCTAATACAGTTAGGAAGGTGCTGTGATGATTGCTGATTTTATAGTAAGTGTCGCTTCTTCTGTGGTGTCAAGTGTAATTTGTGGATTGTTTGCTAAAAAGGCTTTTGGAAAAAAAGCTGATGTTTTGGCAACAATATATTCTATATACATTGCTTTTTCTATTTTTGCTTTTTCAATCCTTTTGGCATTTGTACTAAGTGACAGTGTCAGTAATGCTTTCATAACATGGTCAGGTCAAAATGTTTTTACCGTTATTAGATATGTTTCGTCATTATTTTGGATTCTATTTGTCAATGTTACGATTGTTACTATTATCTTTATAATTGTAAGGCAAATAGAATTAAATCAAAAAAGTATAGATAAAGTGCACAAGGAAATGGTGGATTATTATAATTCTCTGAATAAGGAGGGTGATAATAAATGAAATTCAACTTTAAAATACAACAATATCAGACGGATGCTGTCGAGGCTGTTGCACGAGTGTTCAACGGTCAGGGTAACTATGAAAAAGTCAGCTACCGTCGTGATTTAGGTAAACAAAAAGAAACTGAACAGATTCAGTGGAATATGGATGTGGATGCTGAAGAAGCAGATGGTGACATCGGTTATAAAAATGAGCTTGTTGAGCTTTCTGATGAACAGCTTCTTCAGAACATTCATCAGCTTCAGAATGAGAATAACATCAAGCTGTCTCCCTCACTTGTTAAAGACCTCGGAAAGTGCAGTCTTGATATAGAGATGGAAACAGGTACAGGTAAAACCTATGTTTACATCAAGACTATGTTCGAGCTTAATAAGAGATACGGTTGGAGCAAGTTTATTGTTGTTGTTCCGTCAATTGCTATCCGTGAGGGTGTCAAGAAATCTTTTGAGATTACATCTGACCACTTTATGGAGCATTACGGCAAGAAAGCAAGATTCTTTGTTTATAACAGCTCTAATCTTAATCAGCTCGATAACTTCTCTTCAAGCTCAGGCATCAATGTTATGATTATCAATACTCAGGCATTTGCGTCTTCTCTTAAAGAAGACGGTAAGAGCAAAGAGGCAAGAATCATTTATTCAAAGCGTGATGAATTCGGTTCGCGCCGTCCTATTGATGTTATCAAGGCTAATCGTCCTATTATTATTTTGGACGAGCCTCAGAAAATGGGCGGAGATGTTACACAGAAGGCATTAAGAAATTTCAATCCGCTGTTCAGTCTTAATTATTCTGCAACGCACAAGACTCAGCATAACCTTGTTTATGTTCTCGATGCACTCGACGCATTCAATAAGCGTCTCGTTAAGAAAATCGAGGTTAAGGGCTTTGAAGTCAAAAACTTCAGAGGTACGGACAAATATCTCTATCTTGAACAGATTGTTCTTTCAAAGAATAAGCCTCCGATGGCAAGAATTGAACTTGAAATCGGTTATAACAAGAGCATCAACAGAGAGACAAGAATTCTCGGCGTTGGTGATAATCTCTTCTTCGTTTCACAGGAAATGGAACAGTATAAGGGATATACTATTTCTGAAATTGACCCTATCCGCGGCATAGTAACTTTTACAAACGGTGAGGTTATCAGCACGGGTGATGTAGTTGGTGATGTTTCCGAAAAGGATATGCGAAGAATTCAGATTCGTGAAACAATTCTTTCACACTTCGAAAAGGAAGAAAAGCTCTATAATAAGGGTATTAAGACATTGTCTTTGTTCTTCATTGATGAAGTTGCAAAGTACCGTCAGTACGACGAAAACGGTGATGAAATTCTCGGTGAATACGGACAGATGTTTGAGGAAGAATACCTCAGCATTATGAATGATTTTATGAAGGTTAAGCAATGGGGTCCGTATCACGAGTATCTGAGAGATAAGTGTTTAGACATTTCAGCGGTACATAAAGGATATTTCAGTATCGATAAGAAAACCGGCAGAAGTGTTGACAGCGCACTTAAACGCGGAAGTGAGTTTTCGGATGATATCTCAGCTTATGACCTTATTCTTAAAAACAAGGAAAGATTGTTAAGCTTTGATGAGCCGACAAGATTTATTTTCTCGCATTCAGCCCTCCGTGAAGGTTGGGATAACCCGAATGTATTTCAGATTTGCACACTGAAGCATTCCGACAGCAATACTGCAAAGCGTCAGGAAGTAGGTCGTGGTCTTCGTCTCTGCGTTAATCAGCAGGGTAACCGTATGGATGCTGAAACATGCGGTGAAACGGTTCACGATATCAATATGCTTACTGTTATTGCAAGTGAGAGTTACAAGTCATTTGTTACAGATTTACAGTCAGACATAAAGACTATGCTTTACGACAGACCGCTTGCTGCTACAAGTGAATATTTCAAGGGTAAGTTTGTTAAGACAACTGATGGTGCGCAGAATGAGATTGATTCAAGAATGGCTAACGATATTGAATTTTATCTTATTGCAAATGGCTATGTTGACAGAGACCGAAAGATTACCGATAAGTATCGTGAAGACTTGCAGGCAGGAACTTTGGCTCCGTTACCGTTTGAGCTTATGCCGATGGCAGAAGGAATTCACAAGCTTGTTCAGGCTGTATTTGATGAAAGCGTTCTTAAGGATATGATATCCGATGGTCACGAAACCAAGGTTAAGGATAATCCGCTGAACGATAATTTCTATAAAAAGGAATTCCAAACACTTTGGAATTATATAAATCATAAGTATGCATACAAGGTTGAATTCGACAGTGATGAGCTTATAAGAAAAGCGATAAGTCACATTGATAATAACCTGCATGTATCACAGCTTCAGTATACTGCATCGGTAGGTCAGCAGAAGAGTGAAATGAATGAACACGAAGTAAACCGCGGGGATTCATTCAAAACTGCCAAGACAAGAACTACTACACTCAAGCATGCAGAAAGCAGTCGTGTTAAGTACGACCTTGTCGGTAAAGTTGCAGAAGGAACAACGTTAACAAGAAAGACTGTTGCGAAAATTCTAAAAGGCTTAGAGCCGGGTAAAATTATGATGTTCAGATATAACCCTGAAGAGTTTATATCGAAGGTTGTTAAACTTATAAATGAACAGAAAGCAACAATGATTGTAGACCATATTTCCTATGATGAAGCAAGTGGAAATTATGACAGCGATATTTTCACCGCCGAAAAGAGTAGCCAAAGCTTTGATAAAGCATTCAGGGCTCAAAAGGCTATACAGGACTATGTGTTCACAGATGGTACAGCAGAAAAGAGTATTGAACGCAAGTTTGCTGAAGAGTTGGATGTTGCTGAGGAAGTTTGTGTTTATGCTAAACTTCCGAAAGGTTTTCATATACCGACACCGGTCGGCAATTATTCACCCGATTGGGCTATAGCTTTTAATGAAGGTTCGGTTAAGCATATTTATTTTATCGCTGAAACAAAAGGAACAATGGATAGTCTGAATCTGAGACCCATTGAAAAGGCAAAGATAGAATGTGCGAAAAAGCTGTTTAATGAAATTTCAACAAGCAACGTGAAGTATCACGAGGTAGACAGTTATCAGCACCTGCTTGAAATTGTTTCAAAATAACATGAAAGTTACAACCCCTGCACGGGACGAATCTGTGCAGGGGTTATTGCTTTATTCAGGTAGTATGGCACCCATTTTAATAAGCATAGGCTTAAGAATATCTAATGGAAGCAGGTTTTCTTGATGTTTCTTTTCACTCATACGTTCCCAAGTTTTCTTTTTGAACTCGTGGGTAGGAGAAGTGTTGAAGGATTGAATCCATTTAACTTTGTCTGATACTTTAAGTTTCGGGTTATCAAGACAAGGAATCTTCCAAAGTTTGGCTTTGTATCCGGCAATGATGTTACATAAAGACTTGAATTCAATATCCTCGTTAGATTTAGGCACTTTTTTAAATCCACTCATATAAGCTTTAACGCGTGCAAAGAAGAGTTTCCATTCGTCAACTGTTCTAAGGCAACGCATTGATTTAGCAACGGTACGATAAGCTTCGAATTCAAATGAGTCGGCGTAAGGGACAGTTTCAACGCAAGCAAATTCATAATCGACACCATCTATGTTTATAGATACAGCTCTCAGTGATGACTCGACAGGCTTCCTTTTCATATCGAAATCAAGAGAAATATTATTAGTAGTCTCATTCGCATGGTAAGGACATCCTTTAAGAATATCCTTAAGTTCGGTGTATTTTATTTCAAGATTTGGTAAACCACCGGTTCGGGTAACTGCTGCATTGTAGAATGCAACTCGATTTGGTAGAGCTTCTTTTGGAAGGTATCGATACGCGGAAGATAAAGAAGCTTTAGCAATAACTCCTCCTAATCCGTTATCTTCAGCTGTTAAAAGGCTAACGTTACCGCGAGTTGTCAGGTTTAACAGGTCAGTCTGTTTATGTTTTACCTCCCAAGTAGAAGGATTAAGGTAACCGGTAATACCTTGACGCGATTCTAATAATAAATCACCGAATTTATCGAAATTAAGTACATTAAAGCGTTCAAAAGGCATATCGGTGATAAGTCCGTCAGTGGTCGCACTATACACTTTAAAACCGGCTTGGTCAATAAGATTAAAAGCACAAAATAAAACACTACGGACGAAAGCAGTTGCGAGGCAAGCTGAAACAGGATTAGTAAGAATACTCTCCTCGTTAGATTTTGAATTAGTGCGACTTACATTTTGAGCAGTTTTACCATAAAGGGAATTTACTATAAACTTCAAAACACGGGGTTCTAATGATTTACTACCATAAACCTCGGAAGCATCGCTACGAGCTTTAACGAGTGTTCTTACTAAATTTCTATAAGGAAAAACAATGTTACCGGAAGAATCTTTAAGACAATTACATATAAAACCTTCGCGTACAAAGATTTTCGCGCCGTGTAGAAGTGCTAAATAGAGTTCAGGACCTGAACAATAAACATAACTATCCTCTCTAAGAGGATAACAAGGTGCATCTTCGTCTTCAAGTAAAGAACCATCATTTTTAAGGTTAGGGTATTTAAAATCTTCAGGAAAACGATATTTGCAATAAGCAAATAAAGGAATCATTGGCCAAGGATTACCATTATCATCTACAAAGTCTGATAAGTTTAATTCGCGATTTATAATCTCAGATTTAATGGGGTTGTCCCAATTTAAGGCAGGAACGAGAAATAGTGAGGTTGGATAAGCTGAACATATATCTAAGTCATAGGTTTCGTGGTCGAAATCCTTAGAAACACAGAAACAACTGTTATAACCTCCTCGATAAGCGAGGGAGGCAAAATTAAGAACCTTTTCATTGTCGGGACACAAAGGAAAGAAAGAAGTCTTGCGCTTAAAAGAAGAATCTTTTAATAACTTAGAACGTACACGTTTTACACCGACATATTTAGAATAATATTCGGGAAGGTTCGAACAGTCTAAATCTGAAGAAATAATTGATTTAGCAACATCACAGGCTGCTGAAGGAATAGTATGGGGCACATGTCTGTTAAATCCAAATATAAGGCTTGAAAAAGCAAGCCTATAAGTAATAATAGAAGAAACAAAATCAAAATATAAATCAGGATGAAGTTCAAGAAACTTGTCGAGATTCAAAATATAATCAGAACCGAGAGAGGTTTTGGTAAAATCTTTAATATCAAAACCACAAGCACGGCCTATATCATCGAAAGAACCTTTTATAAAATCAAGAACAGAGAAATCGCGGATTTCAATTTGTGTGGGATACAAGTAACGCCAACCTGAATCATGAACACTGTTTATTCGATAAGGAATAGGTTTTGAAGTGCAAAGAGCATTTTCACGTTCATAATAATAACGGTCATAATTTAAAATATTAAGACTATATTGTGAAGAAGTATCGCAATATGACAAGAAACGCAACCCATGTTCAATTAAAAGAACGATGGGTATAGGAGAGATAGTAGAACTATCGCAACAAGGAACTATAGATTTAAAACAATGAGAATCACAAACATCTGATAAAAGATGTTTAGTGCCATTATCATTTGAATCGAAAGCATATTTAGCTTTCGAAATAGCATCGCTATAATTATTGGAATATTCATAAATAATTTTTCCGGAAGAACTTAAAGAAGGTATGTACTTATACATAAAATTACGACGGTCAACTCTTTGATTAATAAAAAGATAATCAAAGATAAAACCTAACATATAATTAAGACTTAATTGAATATCAAGGAATGGGAAAAAGATAAAATAATAAATTTTATCTAAATAATATAAACAATAATTATAAGAGATTAAATTACAATTACCTGACCAAGAAATATCACAAGAGATAATAAGCTTATGGTCAGAAGAACGCATTGACTTTATAAAGTCAGATTGATGAGAATAAAAAGAAGTGAAATTGTCTGATAAAGACAGACAATCAATAAAAGATGATGATGTGGTGGAAAGCCCACCACCACTTACTTCCAATCTTTCCATAAGGGTTTTGGAGGGGGACGATTTTTTCGTTGATAAATCAACGTTTTTGAGAACTTTATTTGCGTACCCATTTAGAAGTTTCGCAATAGGCTGTTCTTTTACAAAGACTGCACATTTGTTGTTGTAGTCAATTTTTGAGGTGCAACCGGCATCGGTTTTTGACCACCCTGCGGCGGTAATAGATTCATTAAAAGTTTCGTTAAAAAATGTTTTGTCCATTGTGTGGACCTCCTAAAAATAATATTTAAGGATTTTTAAGTCCTCACAATAAACATGTAAGATGAAGTTTTGCTTTTTGTGGAAAAGAAAAAACGCCCGGATTTAGTTCCGGACGGAAAGGAAAAAGAGCTAAAGAGCTTTTGGATAAATCAAATCAGGTATAATGAGTTGTGCTTGGATTTGTCCTCCGTTGTACTCCAAAGTGTTGTTTACAAGAAAGTTTGAGGTATGCTGATAAAGTGCAAAAAGTACGATTCATAGTAAAAAAAGTATGATACCTTTAACAAGAAAGTGCAAAAAAGTCGCGTTTGTTCATACTTCACGGATAAGGTAACAACCCGATGGTTGGTATGACAGTTGCTTGTGCAGTTGCAGTTGAAGAGGCAAGCAAATAAGAACCTGACTTCGTCAGAACCTTGTTACTCGCAAGCTCGTAATAAGCTTGATTTACAAGGCTTTTTGAGCTTTTTCGGTTTCGCTTTGCTTTTGCAAAATCCGAATCGTAAAAAATTAAACATTAAAAAACTTAGACACATCATTTTGGAGTTTTCCTTGATGATGTGTCTATATTTTTTTGTATGAATGTGAGGGATTTTAAAATGCAGAAGCTGAAGATGAAATCAATGAATTCTATTACCTTTGAAGAGGGCTGTGAGAAGTATCTTGAATACTGCAGACAAAGGAATTTAAGAGAGGGGACTATAAATCATTACAAACAGAGTTAGCCTTGATAATATTACAGTCCCTAAAAGCTTAAAATCGGCAGGATGAGCTTTATAACTCCTGCCGATTTTTGTTCAAAAATAATGTTAAAGAGTGAAAATCGGTTTATGTGAGCATTTCAGGTCAACAAAAGGCCATTTCAGGTTCTTGCTCAAAAAAGTTTCGTTTCGGATGATATACTATAGCCATCTTAGACGAACGGCAGAAAGAGGTAGATTTTATGGAAAAAGCATTGGCTGTTTTTGGCGATTTTCTGTATGATGAGAACGACTACAGTGTCATCATACAACGGTACTTGCGGACAAAATTACAGCTTCCTTCGTGAGTATTGCAGATTTATTCAGAGACATCTTTGAATGGTTTGTAAATTTTTTAAATTCTGATAAACAAAGGAGATTTTTATGAAGTATTGTACAAATTGCGGATCCCGGATGGAGGATAACGTTTATACCTGTGGAAATTGCGGGTGCGGTCCTAAGGTGGTAAAGCGGCCGATAGCTCAGCTTAAGACAAGCAGAAGCGCATTGAAGGCTATTTTGTTGACTATTATTACCTTTGGTATTTACGACATTGTTCTTTATTATAAAATGTCTTCCGAACTTAACATAACTGCATCAAGATATGACGGTAAAAATACGATGGATTTTGTGTTGCTGTTCTTTTTGGTCGGTCCGCTTACTTGTGAAATCGCAACAATCGTTTGGTTCCACAATTTCAGTAAGAGAATAGGTGATGAACTAAGAAGAAGAAATATTGACTATTCATTTGGAGCGGGTACTTTCTGGCTTTGGAATGTATTTGGAATGCTTATCGGAATCGGTCCCATTGTGTATCTTCATAAGATAATCAAGGCAATAAACCTTATCAATGCAGATTATAATGTCAACGGTTAAGGAGGTCGTTTATGTATTGTAATCATTGTGGAAAAGAAAACCCAAACGGCAGTAAAGTGTGCAATTTCTGCGGTCTTGAAATTCAACGCACAGAGGATGCGGTAATACCGGTGGCTCAGACTAATCCTGTTGTAATGCCACGGTCTTCCGCAACTTCCAACGAAACTCTTGAAAACATAAAAGAAAAAGCACTCGACATATGGTCAGGTCTCGACAAAAAGAAGGTGTTTGCTTTCGGAGGAATCGGTCTCGGTGCTTTAATGGTGATTGTTCTGGTGTTAGCTATAGCTTTTTCTGCGACATCAAAGGTATCGCTTAAGAAATACGTTGCCGAAGATCTTGAGTACTACGGACTCAACGGATACGGCTTTGTAGAAGATGAAAATGATCTTATAGATTGGGAGGAGCTTCAGGACGATATCGCTGACGACGAATATGATGAGTATGACTATTATTACTACCCTTCGATAAGAGATTACATTTCATATGAAATAACTTCCGACAATAACGGTACTCTTTCGAATGATGATGAGGTTGTAGTTACCGTCAGAATTGATAAGGAAAGAATCAAAGAAAATCCGAGCTTTAAAAAGATGATTTCCGGCGATGAGGAGCAGGAGTTTAAGTTCACTGTTTCCGGTCTTGAGGAAGGTGTCACAATCGATGTTTTTGATGCGATTGAAAGTGCTGTTATTGACACAACGAGCTACAACAGACTCACAGTCAAACTTAAGAAAGATTATGTCAAGGACTATGAGAAGAATGGCATAACCGTAAAGACAGAGGATGACAGAATCCGTGTGTACGGTGATGAATTTCAGTCGTTTGTAATCAATGTGGATTCAGTTTCTGATAATTTTGACAAAACAAAGGGTACACATAAGCTTGTTGTTTCTGCAGAGAAGGACCGGTATAAAGAGTATGGGATAATTCTTGCGGAGACTGAATCGGAGGTAAGGACAACTTATATTTCTTATGTTGCTGATAATGTTATTTCTCCCGGTGACCTTGCGAAGCTTACTCAAAAAGCAAAGGATGATATTAACAAAAGATTCCCTGATCAGAATTGTACTCTTGAAAAGACTGTATTCTATATTTATGACGGCACGAGATACAACAATTCTGTTGTTTATTTCTTCAAAGGTTCTGAGTCATATTATGCAATATGGTTTGATGATCTCAGACAGTACAGCGATAACAGCATAGTTGATGTTGATGAGCTGAGAACACAAACAAATGCAGGTTATTGGTCATATGATTCTCTCGGCGAAGCAGAGCAGGATATGTTGAAACCCGTAAAACAATTTACTCTTTCAGCATCCTGATAGCGAAAAATATATTTAAGATTATTTAAAAATTATTGTTTTAAATCTTAGGCAGAAAGAGGTTGTAAAAATGAAAAAATTGTTATCTGTTTTATTGTCAATAATTTGCATAACGAGCCTTACGGTAGTTTCATTTGCTGCAGAAGAAACGACTGCATTATCATACGGTGATAATATTGTAAAGCAATTTGATGAAATACCGGATACTCAGATTGTTGACGGTGAAGAGCCGGATGTAACACCAGATGAACCAACGACAGAACCGGAAAATCCCGGTGAACCCGATAACCCGGACGTTCCTGATAATCCGGGTGTTCCCGAAGAACCGGAAGAACCCGAAGTGCCGAAACCAACTTTCGACGAATTGCCGGGCAATACGGTTGTCGGCAGAATGTATATCTGCTCGGAAATCATTTTTCTCGGCCACTCATGGATTTACATTGAAAGCACATTCGATGGCGAAATGCCAGTTGGCTGTTACACTGTTGCTCCCTTCGGCAGCGTATCTGTGGGTACATTTCTGATGAGTCGCAGAGACGGTATGGGTGTTTACTACAACGTTGAAAGATACAGCGCAACAAAATTCGGACTCAGAAGTGCAAATTGGTTGGGAATGGATATAACAAAAGACCAGCTTATGAAAGTAAACAAAGAAATCAAAGGCTGGAATTACTGGGATTTGTATTTCAATTGTACATTCTTTGCGTCAAAAGTATGGAACAGTGTTTCCGGTAAGTTCTTTATGCCGATGATGTTCCCGGTGTTTACCAAAGCTCAGACAAGCACACATGGCGGAAACAAAAATGTGACAATGCAGTCTCACGACAATCCCGAGGATTGTTTTAAACAGAGGGGTACGGGTGACGGTGCAAGACTCGAAACAGTAAGTTCAGGTTCGCTGAAAACAAGAATCGGATAGGAAACAGTGTGAAGCCGAAAATGCTCCCAAAGCAGTATCTTTAAATTTATAGGCATTCCGAAATACGTATGATATTGTTTCGTTAAATATTTGTGTATTGTTTGAAATTAAAGCATAATTAAATCAGACACATCATTTTGGAGTTTTCCTTGATGATGTGTCTTGCTTTTTACTGTATGCGGATGTTATAATTATTTTTGTAAAATCCTGAACGTATGGGGTGTCGTTATGAAATACGATCTTGTTGTTGCGGGCGGCGGACTCAGCGGTGTTGCAGCGGCGGTCAGTGCGGCACGCGAGGGGCTTAAGGTTCTTCTTGTTGAAAAATCGGGCTGTCTCGGTGGTGCGATCGCCAACAATCTTGTTTATCCGTTTATGCCGTATTGGACAAAGGTAGATAGTGATAAAAAATATCTTTCGCAGGGTGTTTTAAAAGAAATTAAAGACCGTCATGATAAGTATGTCGATGATTGCAAGGATCACGAGTTCAATTCGGAGTATCTGAAGATAGTTCTTGACGATATGACAGCCGAGGCGAATGTGGACGTCCTTTTTCACGCTGTTCTTTATGATGTGAAAACTGAAAACAGGAGAGTATCATCCGTTGATATTACTGCAAAAGCGCAGAAAATAACAGTTGAAGCCGATTTCTTCATTGATGCTACGGGTGACGGAGAACTGTTTTATCTTGCGGGTTGTGATTATCAGTTGGGCCGAGAAAGCGACAACCTTTGTCAGCCGATGACAACGTGCTTCAGAATGAGTGGCGTCGATCTCGATTTGTTTACTGAGGAACGTCCCGGACTTCAACAACTCTACAAAGAAAAGCAGGCGAGAGGCGAAATCACAAATCCACGTGAAAATATACTTGTTTTCTTTGGCGTAGGGGAGGATGTGCTGCATTTCAATTCAACCCGCGTTGTAATGCTTGATCCGACCAATCCTTTTGATGTAAGCAAGGCTGAGGTTATCGCAAGAAAACAGATTCACGAGCTTATCAGCTTTTTAAAAGAGAATTCAAATGCATTCCACGAAAGCGCATTGATTTCTGTTGCGATCAATATCGGTGTCAGGGAGAGCAGAAAGCTCAGGGGTGTTCATATCCTTACGGGTGATGAACTTATTAATTGCACAAGGTTCGAAGATTCGATAGCTCTCGGTAATTATGACATTGATATTCACAGTCCCACGGGCACGGGCACAAGCCACAGGTATTTTGCTGAGGGTGAGTATTATACAATTCCGTACCGTTCACTTCTGCCGAAAGAATATGACAATCTTCTTGTTGCAGGTCGTTGCATTTCGGCAACACACGAGGCACAGGCATCAGTCAGAATAATGCCTATCTGCTGTTGTCTTGGTGAAGCTGCAGGAACGGCTGTTGCGATTGCAGTCAAGTCGGATACTGACGTTCATTCAGTTGATGTCCACTTACTGCAGCAAAAGCTTAAAGATAACGGAGCTGTGCTGTAATTCTCTGATAATAGTTTACCTGAAAACCTATACTGAGATCCAAGGAAAACTCTTTTTACAGTTTCTGATAACAGCTGTATATAATGAAGTCAATGAAGAAAAACACAGCGTCAGAAACGCAACGGGGAGGGCTCTTATGGAGAAAGGTTATTGAAGTTTATTTGCGGTGTGTACAGACTGAGGTGCACAAAATCAGGTGCCATACTGAATGGTATGTATTTAAAAGTGTGATATGCTGAGTAAAATACTATAATGCACAGCATCACAAATAAATTTATTTTGGAGGTTTTATTATGAAAAAAGGTTTAAAAAAGATTCTTGCGGTAGTCCTTACTCTTTCAGTACTTCTTTGCACAGGTGCTTCACTTACAGCCAATGCTTACTACATTGAATATCCGGAAAGCGGTGAGCTTGAAATCACAGGCATTTACTACGGTGCACCCGGTGAAATCACCCCGTTTGATGTAAGCTGTCCCGATGTAGATTTTGAGTATTACTATCCGATAGTTCTTGATATTGACATCGGCGACTGTATATACGATGATAACGGCGATTGCATCGGTTTTGAAGGTTATCAGACAGGTGTTACACTTATTAATATCGTTTTCTGCGATGAAAACGATGAAATCGTAGCTGATCAGTACAATGTTTTCGTAGTTTCTGACGGTGAGGATATGGGCGAACTTACATACGCTACAGCTTATAACATCGATGCAGACTACAAAGAAGAAGGCGAGATCTCTCTCTACCTTGATTATGAATCAGAGGAAACACCGTACTACTGTGTGCTTGTAGATGATCTTGACTCTCCGATTTACCTTGAGAATGAGTATTACTATGCAGATGAAGTTGGCTCAGGTTCTGCAATCGTTTACGTAATCGACGCTGAGGCAAATGTATTTGCTTCCTGCATCGAAGTAGATGTAAACTACACATTCCTTCAGTGGATTATCAGAATCGTTCTTTTCGGCTGGCTCTGGTATTAATATCTGATTATTAAAACGTGATAACCCGTAAATTTAGGAGACCGTGCAAATGGTCTCTTAATGATGACAAATCTGTCTTACTGAAAGTTATTTGTACGGTTTGTTATCAGAAAAATTAATATAACTAAAAAAATAAGGACAGTGCCGTGAGCACTGTCCTTTGACTGTTATATGCTGTTTTCCATCCACACTTTACCGTCAAGATTTTTCCATTCGAGCTTGTCACCGTCAAGAAGAATGTATCCGTGTTCACTGTTTTCTTTCGGTATTGATACCGAACCCGGATTTACGTATGTGAAGTTATCCGTAATCTCAAAAGCGGGGACGTGAGTGTGACCGTTGAGAAGAATATCGCCCTTACTGAGTTTCGGGGGATTGACAGGGTTGAAGTTGTGTCCGTGTGTCGCAAAAATCATTCTGTCGCCCGTGTAGAGAATAGCATATTCAGCGAGCACAGGGAAGTCAAGAACCATCTGGTCAACCTCAGTGTCACAGTTGCCTCTTACGCAGAGAAGCTTATCTGCAAGCGGATTGAGCATTGCTATGACCTCTTTGGGTGCGTATTCCCTCGGCAGATCGTTTCGCGGACCGTGATAAAGAATATCACCTAAAATCAGAAGCCTGTCCGTGCCTTCTTTTTCGAAAGCTTCAAGAAGCTTTCTGCAATAGTATGCAGAACCGTGTATATCTGATGCGATCATTATTTTCATTGTTAACCCTACCTTACCGCATATTCGGCAATTCGCTCAATGCATTTGCCGTCACATGCATTCATATATTTTGTTCTGAAATCAGCGATCTTCTCCTGCTGACAGCTGTTGCTGAGGATCGAAGCAATTATTTCTTCGTTCGTTCTGACAATTCTTCCGGGAACAAAATCCTTGTATTCAAAATAAAAGCTTCTG
>JAZRNG010000118.1:0-8847 GCA_045648065.1 Acutalibacteraceae bacterium
GGTTTGTCGGGTAGAATATTCAATTAATATCGTAGGGGCGACCATCGGTCGTCCGCAAAAATTCTGCTTAATTCAACGGACGCGCAATGCGCGCCCCTACGAACACATAGTCAATTTGTGCAAAATCTATCACCCCGACAAACTCGAATTTAACAAAAACATAAAAACACAGCTTATGCAAAAGCACAAGCTGTGTTGATTTTACATTTCAAATTTACTGTCAGGCTCGGCAGGAAGATTTGTACCGTTGAGGTCACCGCCTCTTTCGGTAAACATCGAGTAAAGCTCAGCCTTTCTTTCATCTGTGTAATCGTAACGCCAGAGACGGTTGATTTTACCAAAGTCTTCAAATGTCTCATCGGGCAGAACTTCAATCTTATCAATACTTACAGGCAGAGGAATTTTAACCGTTCCGTCTGATGTGATGTAATATTTCTCTGCAAGCTCGATTGCACGTCTGTTAGCTTCGATTCTCGGATATTCTTCGTCAAATTTGATCCGTGTGATCGGGAATACTGCGACATCCGCATTAAGATATTCATAAGCCTTTGTCGACAATCCTCTGTGACCGTGGTGAGATACCTGCACGACGTCACACTTAAGGGTATCTCCATAACGTTTTTCCAATTCAACAGAAGCCTTTGCACTTGCATCTCCCGGAATAAAGACCTTTGATCCCTCAGCCGTAAGCATAACCATACATGAAGAATCGTTATAATCCTCAACTTTGTTCGGATAGATATCCTCGTGTGTACCGAGCACATCAAATGTAAGGTTTCTTATATAGAAACGCTGACCTGTGTGAATCTTATATACAGGGATTTCTGTTTCTGAAAGCATTTTAAAAAGCTTCTTCGAAAGCATAACCTCTTCCCTTGTCCACTCCGTATGAGCATAGTATGTGTCCGGAATAAGATTCGAGTAAATCCCCTCAATGACAGTATCGTAGCAGTTATAACGAAGGTAATCCATAAACTTTGAGATATGGTCAGAATGGGCATGGGTAAGCAACCATCCGTTTACAACGACCTTTTGCCCTTCAGGTGTACGCTCACGCATAAACTGATAGATTCTGTCATTATCATTGAACTGCATATAGTGACCGCTGTCTACGACGAAAAAGCTGTTATCGGGACATTGGATCAGAAGGCACATACCGCAGTCAATGAGAGCCTGATCACTCTCAAAACCGTAGAAAGCCGTCTCTCCGTCACCTTTGCAGTCAGTTTCTGTGAAGCAAGGTGTCCTTTTATCCTCACTTGCCGTAACTCTTAAAACAGAGTCGCAGGGAGTAAAAAATGCATTAACCTGAACCTGAGCCATAAGGCAGGTATAAAGATTGCCGTTATTTTCCGTTTCCTGCAAAATGGCGAAGCCATCTTTCTTCATTTCACAAATCCAGTTTTCATACTCTGCCTTTGTGAAATTACGGTAAAGCTTCATAAAGCAACCCTCACGGCAATCGTAAACAGGTTCATCTGCCTGAGGTCTCGGATTTACGAATTTTTCAAACAAACAGTCCATAATCAGCCCTCTTTACTTTCCTTTTCAGGATCACTGTCGCTGTTTTTCTTCTTCATAAATATATATGTTACGGCTGCTCCGCCGCCTACGGCAACTGCAGAGATAACACTTACGATTATGATTACAGTCTTATTGCTACCCTTTTTGTTTTCATCAGTTTCTTCTTTTGTCTGCTCCTGAGTGTTTTCACTTACACCTGTTCCATCAGTCTTGTCCGTTAGAGACTCAGATTGCTCCGTTGCAAACGCTCCACTCGTACTCTCTTCAGCGGATGAACTTGAAGAAAATTCGCAAGTAACGACAGGCTTTATATTGTTCAAAGAGCTATCCTGACAGTTTGAAAATACGATTTTTATATCATCTGCCGTAAGAGAGTCCTTTGTAAGCTTTTTCAAGGTGATTACAAATAAATCCTCACCGTCTACATTACGGTATCCCGGTATCATTGCCGCTGTGACCAAACCCTTACCGTTTTTAACATTAGGCTGTGAAATAACCGCCTGTGCCTGCATCTTAAAGCTTATCATACCCTTACCGTCTGTGATTTTAGTGACCTCAGCCTTGTCTTTATTCGGCTCCACGGTAAAGTCAATCGCAGCAAAGGACGCTCCACCCTCATAGTCAAGTGAAACTACTGCCTGCGTGTCAGTTTCGGATACAATTTTTAATTTAAACTTCGCATCGCTTGCAGCTGATGATGTAACGGTAGTAAGCATCAGCATCACACACACCGTTACTAAGCATAATATCTTTTTCATAACAAATCCTCCAATCAAGCATAAATGGATTATAGCATAAAATGCTGTCGATTACAACAACAAAACGGATAGCCGAGACATTTCTCAGCTATCCGCAAAATTCATCTTTTTTCTCCGATGAGATTATTTATTTTACCGCTTTCACGGTCAGCTATATAATCCGAATTAGACGGAACGACAAATCTGAATGCATTCTGAACGACTTCAAATGTGCAGTCGTTCACTATAGAACACTCACCGTCGATATTAAGTGCCGCAGGTAAATCAGAATGAACCGACATCTTCTTTCCGCGCACATAAAGTGTCTGCTTCCAGTCATAATGCTGTCCTTTTTTATACGCCCCTGCTTTAGTAAGCAAGTCAGGCAAGGTAAGCGTATCAATTATATTAAAATCAAGCAGTCCGTCATCGGGCAATGCATACGGTGTAGCCTGATATCCGCCACCGTAATATCTGCTGTTTCCGCACACAGCGAAAAGGAATGATCCCGAAAAAGGTCTGCCATCATCGATGGTAATGGTGAACTCATTTCCACGCTTTTTTACAGCACAGTAAAGAAGGGCTGCCGTATAAGCCTTATCACCGCTGAGAAAAGGAAGCTTTTTGAAATCAGCCTGCTTTGCACAGACTTCTGCATCCATACCCATTGAGCACTGATTTACCGCTATTCTGTCACCGCATTTTATGGCATCGATAGTGATGGGTGTACCATCAATCTGTGCCTCAAGATCAAGAAACTGCTCACGTGTACCGAAAAGACGGATAAAATCATTACCTGAACCAAGCGGAACCACAGCAAACTCAACATTATCATAACCGTAAATCGCATTGGCTATATCATAAACCGTACCGTCGCCACCACAGGCATACACTCTGATTTTCTCACCTGTTTCAGCCCATTTTCTGCAGTATTCAGTAGCATCTTCGGTGGACTTTGTAACATACAGCTCATAATCTATATCTTTGCTCTCAACACACTCTTTGAAAAGTGGTCTGAGATCATCATATGCTCTGCCTTTACCCGCTTTCGGATTAACTACAAACAGATGTTTCATAACCGTTACCTCACTTGAAATACATAATCAACTGACATTTAATCATTCCGTTATACAGTTTACGTCGTTTATCAGCCTTTCTTCCGAATTCCTTTTCAAATTCTTCTGACGGACTTATAACATAATACGCCCAACCGTGCTTCTGCACAAACTTTTCTCCCATTATCTTGTAAAGTTTCTGTGCTTCACCGATATCAAGCAATCTTTCACCATATGGCGGATTGCAGATAAGCGTACCTTTTTCACTCTGCGGTCTGAAGTCGCGGAGATCGCACTTTTCAAACTTAATCTTTCTCTCAACACCTGCACGCTTTGCATTCACTCTTGCGATTTCAAGTGCCGATTCATCTATATCTGAACCGTAGGCAATAAAATCTGTATCATAATTCACAAGATCACGTGCACGTGTTCTCTCCTCTGCCCAGACATTTTCAGGAATTACATCCCATCTCTCCGCAGAGAAATTACGGTTTACACCCGGTGCGATATTATGCACCATCATAGCACCTTCGATGAGAATCGTACCGCTTCCGCACATAGGATCATACAGAGTGTGGTACGGGCGAAGTCTCGCAAGATTACAAAGCGAAGCAGCAAGAGTCTCTTTAAGAGGTGCCGCATTTGCTTCCAGTCTGTATCCGCGCTTATGAAGTCCCATTCCTGAAGTGTCAAGAAGCAGACTCACCTTATCCTTCATTATAGAAAACTGAATCTGATGTATGGGGCCCGTCTCATCAAACCAACTTATTTTATACTTTGACTTAAGTCTTTCAACTACAGCCTTTTTGATGATCGACTGACAGTCACTTACGCTGAACAGCGTTGAATTGATAGAATATCCTTTAACGGGGAAAGCATCATCCGCACCTATCCATTCTTCCCAAGGCAGAGCCTTCGTGCCCTGAAAGAGCTCTTCAAAACTCCGTGCATAAAAGTCGCCCACAAGAATCTGAATTCTTTCTGAATATCTCGAACATATATTGGCTCTGGCGAGTAAGTTTTCATCACCACTGAAAAGAACTCTGCCGTTTTCTGAAACTACATTTTCCGCACCGAGGTCTTTCATCTCATTTGCTATGAGTGATTCAAGACCTAAAAGACACGGAATTACAAAATTTATCTTCATAAAAAACCTCTTATGATTTTATTTCAAGTAATTATACTTCTCTTTCGCCTCGAAATCAAGTAACTATATGATTTCTGATGCATGTCTTGTGACGTGACACCCGAAATTAACCGCAACAGGCAGACCCGCGATATGTGTAGGTGCTGTCTCGATAGCTACTGATAATGCAGTCGTGTCACCACCGAAGCCCTGCGGTCCGATGTCAAGCTGATTCACTCTTTCGAGTATCTCCGCTTCCATCTCCCGGTAATAGTCATCGTCATTTTTTACGCTGACACTTCTGCAGAGAGCTTTTTTGGCAAGATAGGCACACTGTTCAAAGTCACCACCGATGCCTATTCCGAGCACTATCGGAGGGCAAGGATTACCGCCTGCCGTTTTCACACAGTCAACAACGTAATTTATAATATCCTCTCTGCCGCTTGCAGGAGTAAACATATTAAGCTTACTCATATTCTCACTGCCAAAGCCCTTGGGAGCGACAGTAATTTTAACATTTTCACCATCAACGACAGACGTGTGAATAACTGCAGGAGTGTTGTCTTTTGTATTGACTCTTCTCAGCGGATCCTCCACTACGGAACAACGAAGGTATCCGTTAATATATCCGTTGTGCACACCCTCATTGACAGCTTCATAAAGACTGCCACCTGTAAAATGCACGTCCTGACCGATCTCAAGAAACACTACAGCCATACCCGTATCCTGACAGATAGCGATATCGAGCTGCTTCGCCGCATCGAGATTTGCTTCAAGGTCGCCAAGGATATCCTTTGCAAGAGTATTACGCTCACAGTTTCTGCACTTACCTATGCTTTCAGCCAGGTCATCAGGTAAAATCTTATTAGCTTTTATGCACAGTCTTTCTACCGCTTCACTCACCGCTTTGACATTTATCTCTCTCATAATATCACCCGTGAAATATCATCTATAAAAATAGGAGCAGACAAGCTGCTCCCGTATCTTTAAAAGATTAAGTTTAAAAGTGCGGATCAAAGCTTATTTGTGCCTCTTCTGTTGTATCCGCCGCCATGTTTGGAGTCACGCTTGAGATCAGACATCTTTTCATCGCTTTCCTGCTTGAACTTCGCCATCATACTTTCAAAAGACTGTGGCTGCTCAACAGGTTTGCTTCCCTGCCAGACATTTGCGTTATTGTTTCTTCTCGGAGCATTATTAGCTTTCGGCTTAAATGCCGGTTTCGGCTGTTCCATAGCTTTTTTGATAGAAAGACTGATCTTTCCATCATCAGCGATAGAGATAACCTTAACCTTGACTGCCTGTCCAACGGTAAGATGATCCTTGATGTCCTTTACGAATTCAAGTGCTACCTCTGAGATATGTACCATACCTTTTTTGCCATCTTCAAGATCGACAAAGGCACCGAATGCCGTAAATCCTGTAACTTTACCCTCTACAATTGCGCCGACTTCTAACTGCATACTAATGCGTACCCCTCCAAGAAAAATTGAACACGTCAATCATTTACAGAGACGTCCTGATAGACTCTCTCACCGGGCATAACATAACCCAATTTATCTCTTGCAATTTCTTCAACGTACTCATCTTTATCACCATCGTTGATCTTGTCATAGTAAGCTTTATTCTCAGCTTCCATTTCCGCTTTGACACTCTCAACTGCAGCAATCTCTTCTTTTTTATCATTTATAGCATTAACTTTGGAAATCAACGAAATGGCAAGACAAGCACAGAGAACTATAACTGAAAAAACAACAATAAAGCTACGTCTCTGCTTTTTCACTTTCGCTACCATCTTCGTCACCCCTATTCTTTAAAACTAATCTGCCTGAGCATAAATTCACGAAAAAATTATACACTATGTTATGTCGAATATGCAAGTCTTTTTTTGCTATTTTATGCAAGTTTTTAAATATTTTTTCTGTTAATATGCAAAAACGTGTCTTTATTGCAGTTAATCCGGTATTAATCCTCATCAAAAGTCTTTTTATGACGTTTACAAACCGCCTGAGAGGAGGATAAACAACACCGCTCAGCGAGTAAAAATAAATGTACACTCCTACCCCTTGTGCCAGAAAAACATACAAAATCAACTCTCCGTCGCACATCACAAGTAAAAAGATAAATGTCGCTGCAAGAACCGTAAACAAATAAATTATATCTCTGATCAGCAAAAACTTTTTATCACTTCCTGTAAGAAGATAAAATAACATTCTGAATAAATCGTAGACTATTCCGAGAGTGAAGCCGAGTCCTGCCGAATACATAAAGCACACAACCTGCTGTGCGAGAGTTGGCATATAGTCCATTATCTGAACACCTTTGAGAAAAAGCCGCCTGTATGTCTGCCTTCGGAGTATGCAACGCTGTCTATCTGACCTTCAACTGTCATATCCCCACTTTCTACTGACAGACGGCTGATTTTAAGTGAATTACCTTTTATATAAATTTCTCCGCAATTACTTTGTGCGACAATAGTTTCCTCATCAAAACTCTCCACGTCAACGATTCCTGTCATAGTCGCTTTTTTCCTTGACTCGATTATAAGGTCGTGCATCATGTTTTCAGGCATAAAAAATCACCTCATATTCATTGTATGAGGTGAAAAAATATTTATTACAGTACCTTGTACATAAGACCTGCATCGTCCTTGGTTGCGTGTTCGACGACTTTTGTGACCTGAATACGGGTAGTGTTGGTACCCATCGTAATTTCGATAACGTCGCCTTCTTTAACATCATAGGATGCACGGGCAATCTTACCATTGACCGTAACGTGCTTTGCGTCACATACTTCGTTCGCAACCGTTCTTCTTTTTATAACTCTTGAAACTTTAAGATACTTGTCAAGTCGCATAACTTCTGTCTCCTGATAAATATAAAACCGACGGCAGGACTTTCGCCCTGCCGTATAGAGAATAAACCGAATAGACTTATTTAACAGCGTCCTTAAGAGCCTTACCAGCCTTGAATGCAGGAACCTTAGATGCGGGAACTGTCATTGTCTCGCCTGTCTTCGGGTTGCGACCCTGCTTCTCTGCACGCTCTCTTACTTCGAATGTACCGAAGCCAACAAGCTGAATCTTATCCCCTGCTTTGAGAGCGTCTGCTACTGTGCCGAAAACAGCGTTAACTGCCTTCTCAGCAGCCTTCTTGTCCATTTCACCCTTAGCAGCAACTGCATTGATAAATTCTGTCTTATTCATTGTAATTCCTCCAAAAAATTAATTTTTGATCTATCCTATGAAATACATAAAAGTATATCACATGCTTTTTTTAGCTTCATCCCAAAGTTCATCAAGCACTTCAAGTGATGATGACTTCATATCAATTCCACGTTCAGCGGCAAGTTTTTCGACTTTCTTAAACCTACCTATGAACTTATCTGTAGATGAAGTGAGTGCCTCTTCAGCATCAACTTTCACAAAACGTGAAACATTTACCGCAGAGAAAAGAACATCTCCGAGTTCATCGCTTATCTTACTGCCATCTCCGCTTGCGATAGCCTCTCTGAGCTCGTCTATCTCCTCACTGAGTCTGTCAAGTGCACCGTCTACTTCAGACCAGTCAAAACCGACCTTCGATGCCTTCGCCTGAACTTTATCTGCTCTCATCAGTGCGGGAAGCTCACGCGGAATGGAATCAATAGCCTGAGAAGTTGTCTTCTGCCCCTTCGTCTTTCTTTTGATTGCATCCCAGTTTGTAAGCACATCGTCAACAGAGTTGACATTGACTTCACCGAAAACGTGTGGATGGCGCTCGATCATCTTCCTGCAGTTTTCGTCTGCAACGTCATCGATATTAAACACGCCCTTTTCATCCTCGATCTGAGCGTGAAAAATGACCTGCATCAGCACATCTCCGAGCTCTTCACGAAGCATATCAGCATCGCCCTTATTGATAGCCTCGATAGTCTCGTAAGTCTCTTCGATAAGATTTTTCCTGATGCTCTCGTGAGTCTGCTCAATATCCCAGGGACAACCGCCCTCAGATCGTAAAGCTCTTATAACCTCTACAAGGTCATAGACATTATATTTCTCTTTAAAAACAAAGTCATTTATCATAACATTACCATTTTAACCTAAAAAGCCAAGTTTTTCAAGCTTTTTTGAAATTTTTTCGCCCTTCGGAAGCATTTCAAGGTCATCTTTTGAAAGTGCTTTTATGAAAAGAAGGGCAAGTACGTAAACAATTACCGCTGCAGCCACCGCAATTACAAGTGCGATTGTGTTTAAGTCGGAGGCCAAGCGGTCTTAGGAAGACAATACAGCTTTGCAACTCCTTGGCTCACAGAACGACATGGCTACGATCCGACTTCATCTTTTGAAAGTGCTTTTATGAAAAGAAGGGCAAGTACGTAAACAATTACCGCTGCAGCCACCGCAATTACAAGTGCGATTGTGTTT
>JAZRNG010000119.1:0-13433 GCA_045648065.1 Acutalibacteraceae bacterium
ACAAAAAGCGGTGGCGTAAAGGTAGACGGATATAAGGCAAACGCTGTGGACAGTACGGGAGCAGGTGATTCCTTCTGGGGAGCATTTCTTCTGAAGGTCGCACAAAGCGGTAAAACCCCTTCGGAAATCACGCTCAGTGAAGCAGCAGACTTCGCCCGCTTTGCAAACGCTGCAGCAAGTATATGCGTAGAAGGTTCGGGTGCTATTCCGTCACTTCCGTCAATCGAAGATGTAGAAAAAAGACTCTGAGAAAATCTCTCAGAGTCTTTCGTTTTTATGAATTCAGTATGGGCAGTCCGTTTTCATCCCAACGGACTGTTCTTTTTCTTGCACTTCTGCAGGGGTCATAGAGTGAGTCCTCGTGTGAGTAACCGCACTTTCCGTCATAGCATTTCTGATCACGTGAATGATAGACGAAAACCCAATTTCCGTATTCGTCTTTGACAAAGCAGTTGTGACCGGGTCCGTACTCTCCGTCAAGATCCTCCGACGTAAGCAACGGTCGGTCAAGCTTCGTCCAGTTGCTCATATCCAGCAGATCCGTACCCTCATCAGCAACCATCATTCCGATGCAGTACTCAGGACCTGTCGCTGAAGCGGAAAACGCAAGGTAAACCTTTCCGTTTTCGATCATAACAGCAGGACCTTCGTTGACGGGAATCCTAACCTTTTCCCAATCGTATTCGGGCTTTGTGAGAAGTACGGCAGGAGAAGTCGTTTTCCACGGCTCATCGGGATCAACCGTCGCGATGTAGACATTTGAGTTGCCGTCAGTCTGTGCCCAGGCGACGTAGCTTTTTCCGCCTGACTCAAAATATGTCATATCAAGAGAAAACCAACGGAAAGAAAAGTCATCGCCTTCACAAGCCTGAAAACGTCCTTTGTCCGTCCACTTGTCAGAGTACGGGTCATCGCCCTCACACATAATAACGTGGCATCGGATATCCCATACATTATCTGCACTGTCACTTGCCGCAAAGAAAACGTACCATTTACCGTTAATCTCGTGGATTTCGGGTGCCCAGATGTAGCGGTGGGCAGTATCGCTGTCCTTTTCATCCCAGATTACTATTTCCTCAGCATCCCTGAGCCCATCCACAGTTCGTGACCTGCGAAGAATTATCCTGTCATAGCCTTCGGGGTCAGCTCCGCCGCACATCGGATAGGAAGCTGTGAAGTAGTACCATCCGTCACTGCCCTTCGTAACGTACGGGTCAGCCCTGTTTTCAATTAAAATTTCTGTTTTTTTTTTGCCAAACAAGCCGCCATCTTCTTTCATCGCCTGAATATCTCTTACGAGATAGTCAATTTTCGTATAAATCCAACCGATAACCTCAACGACCTTGTAGAGAATTCTCTTGATTACGTTGCCGAAAGACTTGTCTTTATACTCTTCGTCGTGAATGATTGTGATAGTGTCGAGGAGTTCGCTGTTGTCACCGCGATACGTTTCAAGTGTCATCGTATCACCGTTAAATTCAAGAGTTGAATAGGTCGGAACATCATTTTCAAGGAAACTGTATGCAAGATGCTCAGCCTCATAGCTTTCATTTGACGGTCTGCCGCAGATTGAGTTTGAGTTGAGATATACAACGCCCTTCGGGTTTGTGAAAGTACCGCCTGAAGGAGCTTCCTCAACCACTTTAGTGTTATTCATAAAGTGTGAGCGACCCTGTGAGTGAGTGTGTCCCGTGATTACAAGGTCAAGGTCAAATGACTCAAAAATCGGAGCAAAGATCGTTTTGAGAAGGATCTCTGTCTCCATATCGCCGATGCTGTCACCCGCACCGTAGATACCGTGATGAACTACACCGATTCTCCACTTTGCATCAGGGTTGAGTTTTACGGCTTCCTTCGCCATAGCTCTGTGGTCAGGTGCATTACCCGACGTAGAGTCAAAGAACATATAAAGCACATCACCGTAACGGAACCAGAAGTCACGGTCGAGTCCCTTGAAATTGTTTCCGTAATACTCGTTGGGCATATTTGTGTAGTAGTTATATGTCATACCCTTTTTGTCGTGATTACCTATGGCAAGTGCCACGGGAAGAGAACGGAGAGTTTCGGGCATAAGAAGTGTCTGCCACTCTGCGGCAGTCTCACCCGTCGAAGTATTGTCACCGGGAGAAACGAGATAGCCGATGTCGGGATTTTTCTCAAGTGCCTCCACAAGAAGATTGTTCCAACGCTGACCGTCGTCCTTCTGCTCCTGACCGCCGTCATAGAATGACTCTGTGATCTGAATGTCACCTACGACCATTGCCTTATGACTGCCGAATGACTTAGTTTCGTATTTCTTTGCTTCGCTCCAGCCTTTACCTGTATTCCATTGATAGTAATAGGTTGTGTTTTCGGTAAGTCCTGTAACCGTTACACGGCACACAAGCTGAAGATCATTTTCTGCAGGAGTTGTCTCCCCTTCAAAAAGAACTGCATCAGACATATCCGCACTCTTTGAAAGCTTCACCTGAGCTTTCGCCGCAGCCTTGTCTGCGTGCCAGCAAAGGCTGACCTGTGTTTCATCAGCTCCGACATTGAGCATCGGAAGAGTATTGTCGTCGATCAGAGAGTTGTAATAAGCCTCCCATTCATTTTTATCAAGCTTTCCGGAAAGATCCGATGCCTGGGACATTGCACCAAGTTGCATAAGCATCAATACACTCATAAAAACAGCTAATACCTTTTTCATGATTTCCTCCATTAAAATTTTATAACGATTTATCTTACCACTACCCACCCGAAAAGTCAAAGAAACAAACGAAAGTTTTTACAAATTTTGAAAAACTTTTCGATATTATTCACAAAAGCCGTGTTCTCTTGCTTAATTCAATCAGGTCTGCTATAATCTAACTGATTAAAATTCCCGGAGGATTGTATGAGTTTTTTTGAAATCGGACTTGCAAGTGTAACTTTCAGAAATAAAACCGTCGAAGAAATCGTTTCACTCTGTAAAAAAGCCGACGTGGACTGCATCGAGTGGGGTGCTGACGTACACGTCATCACAGCGGAGGATGCCGAAAAAGCAAAAGCTTTGTGCGATAAGGCAAATATCAGAATTTCATCATACGGCAGTTACTACAGAGTAGGCAGCGGTGACGAAAAACAATGGCTCACCCTTTGCGAAAATGCAAAAATTATGGGTGCGGAGTCAATCCGTGTCTGGCTCGGTGAAAAGAACAGCGAAGACACATCTGAGCACGAATACAAAAAGTTGCTCACCGACCTTGAAAACATCTGCACCGCAGCAGAAAAATACGGTCTGCTCGTCTGCCCCGAATGTCACGACTACACTTTCAACAATGATACGGATGCTTTTCTGAAGATCAGAAATGAGCTTGATATGAAAAATTTCAGGACATATTTTCAGTCACGCTACTTCCGTATGGCATACGATCTCGATCGCATTGACAGGACATACGACTTCATCGAAAATGTCCACGTCTCCTACTCCGATATGAAGCGTGAGCAGGAAGATAAAATCAAGGATGAAAACTACCTCGACACACTTCTCAGAAAGTTCAGAGATAAAAGCTTTAACGGTGCGGTTATCCTTGAATTTACGGAAAACGCAGCAGAAACAAGCTTTTTCGAAGACATACAAAAGCTCAGAGCATATTAAAAACGATACAGTAAAACCCGACATCCGTTAAAAACGAGTGTCGGGTTTTTATCATTATTCAGATCAAACAAGCTCGGACGTGTGATGAATTTTTGAAATTCTCGGTGCCGCACCCGTAAGATACGAGATATCACGGTAGTCGCCCTCATAGTCAGCAAACAGGCCGACAGGAATCTGCGAAGTCCAGCCCGTTTCATCAAATCCGGGAGGATTTATACCCATGGCATAAAGCACTATCGAGGCGAGATCACGGATGTTCATTTCTTCTATTTCGGTTTTGTTTACTCCCCTGCCTGTTGCGGCAAAGGTTACGTATTTTTCTCCGTCCGTCCATCCGCCGTGGCTGCCTCTGCCGTTTTCATTATTAGCTCCGCCGTGGTCAGAGATTACCGCAAAAAGTGTTTCGTCAAGCATTCCTGCTTCCTCAACAGCCGAGTGGACATCGCCTATAAGCTTATCCACTTCGTGCAGACGTTCAATAAATGCGGGCAGTCCGTACCCTGAGCCGTGACCTGCACCGTCAACGCTGTCAAAATGAATGAAAAGGAAGTCTGGTTTATTTTCACGGATATAGTCACAGACGATCGGTGTCAGCTCAGTATCCTTTGCGGTTGCGTGGGAAACGCCGATATTATTTTCTGCTATACCGTAGGTGATTGGATCCCAGTCGCAGTATGAGCCGAGAACCGCATCGGGATAAGCCTCTCTGATCCTTCGGAAAAGTGAAGGAAATCGGGAGTTCACATCATAAGGGACAGTAGATACGATTTCGTTTGTAAGTCCGTGTACTTCAGGACCTACACCTATAAGCATCGAACCCCAGCACTCAGCGCTTATGGTCGGCTTCGAGGAAAGAGCCTTGTACGTAACCGCACCGTTTTCAAATATACTGTCAAAGTGCGGTGTGTCGGCATCCTTGAACCAGCTGCCTGCTCCGTCAACTCCGATAACTATCACGTGTGAATATTTTCGCTCCATCGTCGGGACCTCCTGTCTTTATGACGCAGTATCAGACTATTTTTCAAAATACATTGCACCGCTCTGAGCAAAAATCAACGGTGGTAAATCCATTCCCTTTTGTTCTGGGATTCTTGAAGCGATTGCAATATCGTGGATTTTACTGTATATGAATCCGGGTTCAAATACAACGTGAGCACAGATAAAGCCTTCTTTAGTCACAGGCAGAGTAACGGTATAGTCCTCTGTCTTTTTTGCTGTGTATGAGAAGCACTCACCGTCACGGTCAAAGACGATCAGCTTGTGCTTTTTGTGAAGTTTTTTAACATTGATAGTAACGCTCGTGTTACCGTCGAGTTTAACAGTATCACCGAGAACGGAATCACCGCTGACGATGTCGACAAACGTCGTACCTACGTCAAAGCATATCGTCGTGTGTCCCTTGACGATAGCATCCAGAATATCTTCAGGAGAATCCGACTTTGCGTAGACATAAGTAACGGGCCACGTCAGAAGATTGGTAACGACATAATCTTTGTGGTAATCGCTGCCGCCTACAACGGGCAATTTGTGTCCGTTTCTGAGCTGTTCGTGCCACCATTCCGTACATTCAAGATTGTCGTAGTGTGTAGGAGCATTCCAGACCTCAAGGACGTCAACGTCTGCAGCGTTCATTTCCCATCTCCAGGGACACTGCTTACAGTGCGGATGGTTCATACAGATTACTGCTCCGCGTTCCTCTGCTTTTGTCTTAACTCTTAAAAAGTCTTCATAGCTTTCGCAGGTCTTGTAATCCTCTTCATCGATGACGTCTTTTACGCCCCACATATTACAGTGACCGCCGTGCTTTGTAAGCTCTGCACCGTAAATGAGAGTAAGACCGTCAACCTGCGGAAAATCCTTGCAGTTAACGTTATGATCTGTGATTATAAGGAAATCCAACTTGCTTTTTTTAGCCTTTGCAACGACCTGCTCCAGCGTAAGACCGCCGTCAGATGCTACTGTGTGGCAGTGAGGAACACCTACATACCATTTGTACCCTTTGTAACTCATTTTCCCACTTCCTTAAAGACTTTTTTGAATATTTCGTTTTCAGAATGACTGCATTTATTATTTTATTGCGATCAGTCTGCCATATAAATATGCTCTGCATAAGCTGAACCATCAGAACCGACTGAAATCACAGTTCCGCCCATAAGACCGTCAGTATAATAAGCTCCGTAGCCTGTTTTGAGCGTATAGGTAAGTCTGATACCTTCATAGTAAATCTGGAAATTATTTGCGTGGTCATGACCTGCAAGAATATTCTTTGTGCTTCCAAGCTCCTTGCAGACATCGAAGAAACCGTTATTCACAGGCGGACAGCTCACTCCTTCACCCAAAAGTCCGAGAGCATCGGGAGCAAGAGCAGGGTCAAGTGTTCCAAGCTCATCGCTGCCGTTAGCTGCCACCCAAGCATCCTTATATTCGCAAACAGGGATGTGCATAAATACCGAACTTTCGACGGTATGACCTTCGATTTCTGAAATTCCCTTAACAGCCCACTTGTACCATTCAATCTGATTGTTCCAGAGATGATCATAACCGCCTACGGCAGAACCGTCCTCAAGGGTATATTCAGTATTGTTATGAGTATCAACCATAAAGAGGGTATGTATGATGTGTCCGTTTTCGGTGATGTTTATTATGTAATTGCCGTATCCCATATCTTCAGGACCGAACTCAAAAAGGCAGTTTTCAGCCTTGAAGAGAAGATGTGCAGCCCAGAATTCATTGATACAGCACTGTCCGTCGTGATTACCCATAATTGGTGCCCACGGGATACCGTAAGCATCAATCTGCTTGACAAGGTTGATGTAAGCGACAGTTCCCCAAGCATTATCGCCTGTCAGGGTAATGAGATCAGGTTCTGTTTCTCTGACAAGCTCGTCAATCATCTCGACAGTCTTCTCGCCTTCTTCTTCAAAAACAAGATCATCCTTAAGCTGAACATCAGCGAGATTGAGAATGATAAAATCTTCGTCGGGATTCTTTTCAATTTCTGCACAGTAGTCCGCCGTGAATTCATCTGTTACCGACCATTCCGTGAAGAAATTACTCTCACCGAAATTCACAACAAGCGCTCCTACGGGAGCAAGAATGCGAAAGATCGAAAGAAAAAAAGCCAAGATAAGTTTTAAAGTTGCCATACCGCACCTCCGAAAATGTATCTGTTTCAATTATAAATCCAAAAGCAAAAACTGTCAACTCGGATAAATATGCGAAAACGGGTTGCTTTTTCCGTTGACAAAATTCTGTTTAAGTATTAAATTATAAATATGGAAGTGGAGGAATCGATATGAAGAAAACAATCAAAACAATATCAGTTGTACTTGTCCTTTCTCTTATTATGAGTATAACGGCTTTCGCTGAGCCGGGCTTTGCGTACAAGGACGAAGTGCTTACAGAGTTTTCGCCGAAGTGGTCACAAATACAGGCTGACGACACGGTAATTTCCGTTACGCCGGGTGCCTGCGTCGGTGAGCTTCGTTTTGCGTGGCTGTCAAACCCAACGGACAGCAATCCCGCTTTCAAACTTTCGGAAAGCAGCGATATGTCTGACGCGGAAGAGTTCGAGGTCGCTACTGCCGATGCTATCGAAAACCTCAGGTCAAACAAGGTTACGGTAACGGGACTTGAGCAGGGCAAAACCTATTATTATTCATATACTGAAAACGGTGTATGGAGCGAAGCACAGCCTTTTACGGTTCAGCCGTCGGATGAATTCACCGTCCTTTACATTTCCGATGCACAAATCGGACGTTCAGGTGACGAAACACTTGAAGAAATACTTATCCGTGACACCTGCGGTTGGAATTACACGGTCGGGAAAATGCTTACAGCTTACCCGAATGCCGCTTTTGCAATTTCAGGCGGTGACCAGTTCCAATCACCTGACAGTCTCGTTCAGATGAAGGCTTACCTTTCTCCCGAAGCTTTACGCTCTCTGCCGGTCGCTAACACTATCGGCAACCACGACGATGATTCAACGCTTTACGGCGAAATTTTTAACAACCCTAACGAGGTTGACGAGCTTATGTCAAGTGAAGCGGGCACGGGATATTATTACACTTACGGTGATGTGCTTTTCATTACAATCAATTCTAACAACAACTTTATGTTTGACACCGCAAAGGTTTTACGTCAAGCGACAAAGGCTTATCCCGACACCAAGTGGAGAGTTGTCACAATGCACCACAACCCTTATTCAGCCTCATTAAACGACGATGATTTCTCAGAAGAACGGCTTTTCTTTTCATCGCTCTATGATTTATACGATATAGACCTGTGCCTTAGCGGACACGATCACTTTTATTCCCGCACAGACACTATGTACGCAGGCAAAGTCACAGACGGCGAAGGCACGGTGTACGTTCAGTCTTCCTCAGCGTCCGGCAGCAACTATGATCCGCTTCCCGACCGGACCGCCTCGTTTACTGTTTCCGCTTTTGATGTGCGTGTACCCACCTACACAGCATTTACATTTACCGATGATGTGATTGTAGGCACGACTTATCGCACCGACACAGACGAAGTTATCGATTCTTTTGAGGTAACCGACAACACAACGGACTCAGATGCCAATTTTTTCACTGCAGTATTTTCATTCTTCAAAACTCTTTTCTCTATGATATAAAAACAAAACCATCGGTTTTTCGACAGTCAAAGGCAGGGATTTCTCCCTGCCTTTACTTATTTTTATAAATCTTAATCATTAAATTCTTTATCGGAAGCTATGACCTTTCCTGATTCTGCGTTTATTTCATATTCGTATTCGAAATTACCTGCAACAAACTCAACCTCATAATGAGCAATCAGATCGTCACGGTCAAGCTCAGCCTTTGAGAATTTCACATCTGCCGCTTTTACCGAGGCGTGCTCATAGGCGATAGCCTTCGCTTTGTCAGCTGAGATGTATTCTTCCTGCTTTGAAGGATTGCCGGCAGGCCTTGCCTCTCGGTCAACATCCTTTTCGATAACTTTTCCGTCAGATGCCTTGATTTCATATTCGTACTCATATCCGTTTGCCTCAAACTTTACATCATAATGAGGAACGATATCATCCGCATCATAATATGCCTTTACGAAAACTGCATCTCCTGCTTTAACGCCTGCATCGTCAAGAGCCTTCTGCTTTGCGGCTTCAACGCTGATGTAGCCTTTGTTGTTCTCTTTGCTGTTCTGCGCGTTGTTTTCTTTGCTTACGGGTTCCGCGGGCTTCGCCGGAACACTTTCCTTTACGGGAACACTTTCCTTCTCGGGAGCCGGAACTCTTTCAGCTTCCTTTTCTACCTTAAGGATCGCACCGTCAGCAACTGCAACCTCATAGTCATATTCAAAGCCGTTGTATCCGAACTCAATGTCATAATGGACTTTTCCGTCATCCCTGTCAAGTGAAGGTGCACCGAACAGTACGGCGTTTTCTCTGGCTACGCCTGCGTGATTGAGTGCTGCATCGATTGCGGCATCAGGAGAAATGTTTGCAACCTCGCTGCTTTTAGCTGAAGGTTCGGAAGCCTGAACCTGATTAAGATTAACCTCTTCTTTTACGGGCTGATGCTTGGCATATACCGCCACAAGAAAAACTGATAAAACCAACACCACCGAAACTATAACTGCCAATATCTTTTTCTTCATAATATCAATCCTTTCTATTTGTTTGTTATTTATTCAGCCGTCCTTGACTGTGACTAAATAATAACGGGCAAACATTAAAGGAATATTAGAAGAAACTAATTTTTTAAAAATTTTTGAAAATTAGTTTAATTTCGGTAAATTTATCAATTTCTGATTCTGCAACACATTCAGCCGAATGGATCTGAGCTATCTTTTCCACAAGAGCAAGTCCGAGACCGAAGCCCTCCGTTTCCGATCTGGAGGCATCCGCACGGTAAAATCTGTTCCAGATTTTCGGCAGATCCTCTTCGCTTATGCCGATTCCGTTATCTCTTACTGACAAAATCACTTTGTCGTTTGCAGAATACAGCTTAACATTGATAATGCCGTTTTCTCTTCCGTATTTATCAGCATTTGAAAGCAGATTTTCAATAAGCTGAGTTATCAACACGGCGTTCAGGTTGATTGTAATATCTTTTTCAATGTCGGCTGTCAGATCAATACCTTTCGAGGTCTTGAATTTATCGCATATTTCTTCGGCAAGCTCGCTGAGATTTGCTTTTTCAAGCGTGAATCGGCTGAGACCCTGCTCCGCCCTTGTCACGGAAAGCAAAGAGGAAACAAGAGCAGTCATTTTATCCGCCTGTTCTTCAATGGATTCAAGTGCCTGTGCTCTTTCCGCATCATCTGCATTTTCTGAAAGTGCGTATTCACACTCCGCTTTTATAACTGCAAGCGGTGTACGAAGCTCATGAGATGCATCGGAGGTGAATCTCTTTTCGTTTTCAAACGAAGAATACAACCGTTCAAACATTCCGTTGAAGGTATCGGCAAGATTACTGATTTCACGGGGTGCATTGTTCGTTTCAAGACGCTTTGAAAGGTCGCTGCCCGTGGATATTTCGTGTGCCGAATCTGTTATTTTTTCAATGGGTGCAACTGTTCTCTTTGAAATGATATATGCACCGACTGCTGCAATAATCACGAAAAACGGAAGCAGATATATTGCACTTCTGCCGATATTGGTGAACATTGTTTTTACATCCTCGGCAGGACAGACTGCACGGATATAAATTTTCTTGCACGACGGACTGTCCGAGGTAAACTCTATTTTAAAAACCTGTCTGTCGCTGTATACGGGAATCTGAACGCCTATTATTGTCGCTTCTGTTTTCTTTATACCTGCGTGGCTGAGTGCCGTTTCTATTGCCTGAGTTGTGCTTATTCCGTTTTTGAAATTCGTTTCGGAATAAGCAACGGGCTTCAGCTCATTTACGGGGGTAACATCCGATTCGTAAGATATCACCTGACCCGAGCTGACGTCAATTTCGTATTCAAATTTCGTGAATTCGAGAAGCTCGGAATAAACATAATAGTCCTTGCCCTCAAAGGTTCTTTTAACAACCTTTTCCAGGTCTGACGGTGCTTCGATCAAAGTGTGCGGCGTTTCTCCTCTGAGATATTCGCCATCCTCGCTGAAAAGATCACAATAAACCCCGTCAGAATAATAAACAAAATCGTTCTCGACCTCAAAAATACCGTTGCTGAATTCCATTTCATCCGAGTTGCTTTGTGCGGTGGAGATGAGAGTCTGCCTGAGCTTATCGTCAGCTGTTTTCTGACTGATAAGCATAAGTGCCGTTACACTGACTCCGCATACAACGGCAATCAGAAGCGTAATCCAGAGCGTTGTTATTATTTTAAATGAAATCTTTTTCATTTTTCCTCCCTGAGAACATACCCCATTCCTCTGACGGTGTGAATAAGCTTTTTGTCATAACCTTCATCGATCTTTTTGCGAAGGTATCGGATATAAACATCAACGACATTTGTTCCGCCCTCATAATCATAATTCCAGATATGGTCTTCAATTTTTTCACGGCTGAGAACGATTCCGTTATTGACTGCAAGATACTGTAAAAGCTCATATTCCTTTGCGGAGAGCAAAATATCCTTTCCTCCCCTTGTAACCTTCCTGCTTGAAATATCGACAGTTAAATCCGCAACGGTGATTATGTTTGAATTTGAAACGCTGTTTTTTCTGATAAGAACTCTTATTCTCGCAAGCAGCTCTTCAAAAGCAAATGGCTTCACCAGATAGTCGTCGGCTCCGATGTCAAGACCCTCAACTCTGTCCTCAATGCTGTCACGGGCAGTAAGGAAAAGCACGGGAAGATTATTGCCCTCATTCCTGATTTTTCTGAGCAGAGAAAAACCGTCAATTTTCGGCATCATAACATCAAAAACAGCGGCATCATAATCAGTCATGCTGATCAGGTCATAGGCATCTTCACCGTTGAACACACAGTCAACACTGTAACCCGCAGCCTTGAGCTGCTTTGCAATTATTCTGTTAAGGCTCTTTTCGTCTTCTGCAACCAGAATTCTCATAAACATCCCCCTTTACGGATAATAACATATATTAGCAAGGAAAGATTAAAACAAAATTAGAGTACATTTTTATTATCGCAAAAGTGATTTTTTATGTCAATAAAAAATTAAGCAAAAACTTGGGCTTCATAAAAGATTAAGAGCAGGAAGACAACTATCTTTCTGCTCTTGTTTTTACATAAATTACGGCAGGTGGTTCGTGGTTTTTGCAAACAGATCTTCAAAACAAGAAAAAACGACACCGGACAAAGCCGGTGCCGTGTGTAAACAGATAGTCAATTAAATATTGACAAAACTTAAAATGAAATCAAACAGCTTTTGAAGCATTGCAATAAATTCAGAGATGAATGCAAAAATGCTGTTTTCAACAACAGATTCTGAGTCTTCTGCATCTGTCTCAGGAGATTCTTCTGTTTCAACATCAGTTTCATCTTCAACCTCAATCTCAGGTGTCTGGTCAATGAGGTCGAGATATTCCACATAAGCTGATGATGTTTCGAGGAGCTCTTCTGCAGGTTTTGACTGGTCAACGTTTGCAAGAAGTGCACCTGCCTGATTGAGCAAATCAACATCAAGCTGATCAATCACACCATCGTGGTTACAGTCAGCTGCCATATAAACAGCTTCACTGACATCATCCTTTGCAAGCATTCCGTTTGCAAGGCAATCAACGATAATTGCATCCTGACCGTCGTACCAACCATCACCGTCAACATCACCGTAGATGAGAAGTGTGTATTCAGCAACAAAGTCATCGTCATTTACAAGTATTGCCTTTGTACCTGTACCGAACCGGTCAAAGATGCCGAGCTCGTATTCCCAATCAGCGCCGTCAACAAGAACGTTGAAGTAGCTGTCAACGGATGTAATACCTGCATCAAGACCGTAGATTATACAGTTTGTTGTGTCAAGAATAGCACCGTTCTTTGCTTCAAATGCCTTTGTTCCGCAACCGTTTGCACAGATGCCGTTACTTTTTGACCAATCATGAACGTCGGAATCAAATTCACCGTATTCGTTACCGCATTTTTCGCAGACTGCCTTTTTGCTGCAGGTGGCCTTGTTCTCCGCTTTTTCAGTGACATGGTTGTGTTTAGAGGCACCGCAGATATTGCAGTCTTCATCGTTGGCATCGTCGTAAACATGATCCGTGCATTCTTCCCAAACGGCGGTCATCTCGAGGTCTGCTCTGTCAAAGTAGAAATCTACGACCCATTCGCCGCTATCCTCATCCTGCCAGGTTTCCCAGAACCACTCAGTTTGGTCAACAAAGCCCTTGAAGATGTAGCCGGTTCTGGTGGGGAATTGACGGATCTCGATCCAGCTGCCGCTGTAATCGCCTTCCAGAACGGTGATGGGTTCGCCGTTTTCGTCATTCCAAACCGCACCCTCTCCAAGCTCAAAGGTCGCACGGTAGGGACGGATCACGCCGTAAAGGGTCAGGTTCCGGGTGAGGGTGATTTCCTCATTTGCTTCATAGACAACCTCGCCGCCTTCTTCCATTGCCCAGCCAAGAAACTTGTAGTAGGGGGAAAAATCATCCCAAAGGGTTACGGTCTGATTGGCTTCGCCCATAATAGGATTGAACGACTCGGTGTACCGGTTCTCCCAAATATCATAGGTGATGAAATGAACGGTGTACACCAGTTTGTAAACCGCGTTGAAGCTCAGGTCACCTTCGACATAGGTGTAGTCACCGATGGGGTAGAAGTCCGGTTCACCGTCTTCATCTGCATCTTCATCAGCCACCCAGCCAACGAGAGTCAGACCGTCACGCTCTTCGAAGTCTTCGAAGGTGTAGAAGTTGCCG
>JAZRNG010000120.1:0-2828 GCA_045648065.1 Acutalibacteraceae bacterium
AGGGACGGGCGTCCTCGACCGTCCGTTTTTCATAAGAATCCGCGGATGACCCGAGAGGTCCATTCCTACGCATATAAACGCAATTTATCACCCCGACAAACCCGAATTTATCATTATCATTTAAAACCCATACAACAACAAACGGCTTGGAAAAATCCAAGCCGTTTTACTTTATTCTTTAAAAAAATATTCTTCAACCGTTGCACAGATTGCGTGGTAGACAGGCAGATGAAGCTCCTGAATTTTAAAGGTTTCATCCTCGTTGACTACGATTGAAACATCGCAGATTTTCTTGAGTCTACCTCCGTTACTGCCTGAGAGAGCTACTGTTTTAATCCCGACAGACTTTGCTACAGCCGCGGCCGCAAAAACATTCTTCGCATTGCCTGAAGTACTTATTCCGAGAAAGACATCGCCCTCTTTACCCATTGCAAGAACCTGCTGAGCATAAATCAGATCAGGGTCGCAATCGTTTGCAAACGCTGTCGTAAGTGCGGCACCGCTGTTAAGCGTAAAGGTCGGCAAGCCCTGCTGAAGCATATCAAGATGAACTTCTTCAAGCTCAGGCACAGCAGAAAGCATCTCTGCCTTTTTTTCGTCGGACAAGGGTCTTTTTTTAAGAAAGCCCTTCATAAGCTCCCCTGCGATATGCTCGGCATCCGCACAGCTTCCACCGTTTCCGCAGATAAGAAGCTTTCCGCCCGACTCGTAGCATTTTATGAGAATGTCGCAGACCTGACGGATGTCTTTTTCGTTTACAGAGAGAACGGGATAGCGTTCGATAAGCTGTTTAATGTAGTCCATAAAAACACCTGCCGAAAATTAATCGTAGAGAAAATCTTCAACGTTGAAGCCGTCATCGATATCACGGAATTCGTCTTCGCCCTCGATTTCAGGAATCTGTGCAAAAACTTCAAACTTTCTGCCTTGTGACCAGAGGGACGGTGTGACACGGATAGTATATCCGCAGCCGCCCGGTGTGAGCCACTCGTGCATCGAAGCTTCAGGCAGACCGAACATCGCAAGAAGCGACATTATAACTCCGCCGTGGGTAACGATTGCAGTTTTAGTTATGCCCGACTGAATAATTCCGTCGATAACCTTGATCATCGTCTGTGCAATTCTCTGAGAAAACTCCTCATTGCTTTCGCCAAAAGGCGGTGAAACGCCCTTTTTGCCTGCAAGCCAGTCAGGGAAAACAGGATGTTCCTGAAGCTCCTCGGCTGTTTTGCCCTCAAATTCACCGAAATTGTATTCGATAAAACCGTCAATGACTATCGGTTCACAAGTCGGATATATAATCTTCGCAGTCTGTGTGCAACGCTTCAGAGGGCTTGAGAAAACAGCTTCAACCAAGGGATATTTATAATCCGTTTTCATCTGCTTTATCTGTTCAATTCCCTCCGGACTGAGCTCTTCGTCGGTATGGCCGATGTATCTGCCGTCGACGTTACCTGCAGTAAGACCGTTTCTTATAAGCTGAATATAGTAAGATTTCATTTGTTTTATTATTCCTTTAGCGTTGCTTTGTAGAGTTTGATATAAGTGTTTGCTGAGCGACCCCAGCTGTAATCACATTCAAGCGCTCTCTGAGTAAGAGCTGCCCAGTCGTGATTGTAATAAACATTCAGTGCACGACGGATAGCGTCAAGCATATCGTGTGCGTTGTAACTCTTGAATGTAAAGCCGTTTCCTTCACCGTCACCGCAGTCTGAAATGGAGTCACGAAGACCGCCTGTTTCACGTACGATGGGCACAGTACCGTAGCGAAGGGCAACCATCTGTGAAAGTCCGCATGGCTCACTCTTTGACGGCATAAGGAACATATCCGCACCTGCATAAATCTTACGTGCAAGATCAGGAATGAAGCCGATACGAAGGCCTACCTTGTCAGGATACTTTGCGGCAATCTCTCTGAAGAAGCTTTCGTACTCATAGTCACCTGAACCAAGGACAACAAGCTGAACTTCACTTGTTGCGAGAAGTTCATCAAGGATACCCTTTACAAGGTCAAGACCCTTGTGTGCAACAAGACGTGAAACCATCCCTATAACAGGCACATCTGCACGGACCGGAAGCCCCATAACCTGCTGAAGATCTTCCTTGTCAAGCTTTTTATCTGCAGGATTTGTTGCTGAATAGTTTGCTCTGATACTCTTATCCGTTTCAGGGTCATAGCCAAGCACATCGATACCGTTGAGGATACCGCTGAGCTTATATCTTCTCTCGTTGAGAATGCTATCAAGACCGTGTGAATACCACGGATCAAGGATTTCATCAGCATATGACTGACTTACGGTTGTTACCTTATTGGCACACTCGATTGCACCCTTCATAAAGTTCACACAGCCATCATATTCGAGCAAGGATGCGTGCTCCTGAGGAATTCCGAGAACATCTTCAAGCACTTCTTTGCCGTATATGCCCTGATACTGGATATTATGAATTGTAAAAATTGTTTTAATGTTTTCATAACCCGGTGAATTTGCATACATTGCAGAATAGTAAACAGGTGTAAGTGCTGTCTGCCAGTCGTTACAATGAATAATGTCGGGCTTGAAGTCGATATGAGGGATAATCTCAAGAACAGCTCTTGAGAAAAATGCAAAACGCTCTGCATCGTCATACTGACCGTAGATAGTATCACGCTTGAAATAATACTGATTGTCAAGAAGATAGTAGATAACACCGTTATGCTTTGCTTCAAAAATTCCGCAATACTGACGGCGCCATGCTACGGGCACACAGATATGAGTGATAAACTTCATTGTGTCCTTAAGCTCCTGACGGATTGTATCATAAAGAGGCATTACAACACGGCAGCCGAT
>JAZRNG010000121.1:0-4253 GCA_045648065.1 Acutalibacteraceae bacterium
AGCTTATACAAATCTTAAACCGCAGTTTTAAAAATTACAACATATTAAAAGAAAGCAAAGTCCACCAAAAGTATGAAATACCAAGAGATAATCGAACCATATCACTTGAAGCCAATGTAATTACTTTAGTTGCAAAAAAAACAATCAAATATAAATCTTCATTTACTATTGCAATTTAAACCATTGAAGTATATAATTTTATTGTAATTTTCCGAAACGGAGGAATATATTATGGATATTATCAAAACAGCAGACAGAATGAAAAACGTACATTCTGATATCAGAGGTCCTTTATTTGTTGAAGCAATGGATATGAGAGCAAGAGGAATCGACGTTTTGAGACTCAATACAGGTAACCCTGCTACATTCGGCTTTAAGCTTCCAAAGAGTCTTGAAAACGCTCTCAAGGGCAACGAGCAGAAAGGTGTTGCTTACTGCGACTTCAAGGGTATGCCCGATGCACGTGAAGCTATCTGCGAATACGAAAAGACAAAAGGCATTGAAGGAATTGAGCCTGACGATGTATTCATCGGTAACGGTGTCAGCGAAGTTGTTAACTTTGCTCTTATGCCTCTTCTTAATGACGGTGACGAAGTCCTTGTCCCCTCACCCAGCTATTCACTCTGGGGCAACTCAGTTTACCTTGCAAGCGGCAAGCCTGTTTTCTACACTTGTGACGAAAAGAGCAACTGGTATCCTGATATCGAAGATATCCGTTCAAAGGTTACATCAAAGACAAAGGCTATCGTTATCATCAACCCCAACAACCCGACAGGTGCACTTTATCCGAAGGAGATTCTTCTTGACATTGTTCAGATTGCAAGAGAAAACGGTCTTATCATCTTCTCAGATGAGATTTATGACAGACTTGTTATGGATGATCTTGTACACATTTCAACAGCATCACTCGCTCCTGATCTCCCCGTTGTTACAATGAACGGTCTTTCAAAGTCACATCTTGTATGCGGCTTCCGTTGCGGTTGGATGGTTCTCAGCGGTCCCCGTGAGCTTACTGCAGAATACCGCAGGGGCATCATTCAGATGACTTCACTTCGTCTTTGTGCAAATACACTTCCTCAGCTTGTTATTCCTGCTGCTATAGCTGATGACGAAACTCCCCGTTCAATGATCGTTCCCGGCGGACGTATTTACGAGCAGAGAGAGGCTACCTGCTCAGAGCTTGAGAAGGTCGACGGTATCTCATTCGTTAAAAACAGCGCAGCTTTCTATCTCTTCCCGAAGCTTGATGTTAAAAAATTCAACATTACCGATGATAAGAAATTCGCATGGGATCTTCTCCACGCTACAAACATTCTTCTTATCCCCGGCAGCGGATTTGACTGGAAAGAGCCTGACCACTTCCGTATTGTTATGCTTCCTGAGGCTGAAGAGCTTCGTGCAGCTATGAGACGTATGGGTGAATTCCTCGACGGATATAAACAGAAATAATTAAAAATACAGCAAAAAAGACCACCTCTCGGTGGTCTTTTTACATTATAAAATTCAGATATTGCCTACAGACATCTGTAGAATAATAAGTGCATCAAAAGAATTGATTTTACCGTCTTTGTTAATGTCAGCTGCAGAAAGCTCAGCCTGACTGAACTGTATATTACCAACAGAATACTGCAAAACAACCAAAGCATCTGATGAGCTTATTTTACTGTCACCGTTGACGTCGCATGGATAATAAATCACTTCGTCATCGGGATATTCTTCTCTGAGAAAATAAACATATGCATCCTGAAGACACTCGTTGCCATCGTAAACGTATATAGAGTACCATTCCCACTCTTCACCGTCAAAGTTCACTTCTTTCAGGCTTATGCAATAATAGAAAGCATATGGAGCTATTTCTTCAATGCCAAAGCTCATATTTACGGTTTCAAGACTTGTGCAACAGCTGAATGCATCCTGACCGATAGTTTTAACTGTTGTCGGAATTGTTATCTCCTTTATGCCGTCACACGACATAAACGCAAATGAGCCGATATGTGTTATGCCCTCGTCAATTACCACAGTCTTTATGTCTTCGCAGAAGCTAAACCACGGACTGAACGCATTAGTGTAATAACCGTCGTAAGCGTCATACATTGCGCCCTCACCGAAAATTCTGAGCTCACCTGTCTGCTCATCAAATATCCAGTAAACACCCTCACCGCACTTTTGCGACGGTTTGGGAATTTCAGGATTCGCAGGAATTTCAGGTTCATCACGCTCAACGTTTCCAAAATGAACATTTGCTGTTGCAAGGCTTCCGTTATCCTCACCGATAAACACTTTATCCCACATCTCAGGTGTACCTTCGTAGTAAATGTCAGTGATATTGTCGCAATCGTGGAATGCACCGTCGTATACCGATGTTATTGTGTTCGGAAGAGTTACTGTTTCAAGCTTATAACAAGAAGAGAATGTGTACTCTCTTAAAACAGAAACTCCTTTACCTACTGTCAGACTCTTGAGCCAATAATATCCACGGAATGCACCCTCAGCGATTTGTGTTACGCTGTCAGGGATAATAAGGTTTTCCAGCCTGCCGCTGCCGTTGCTGAACGCATCTTCAGCTATCGTTGTTACATTTTCACCTAAGCTAAGCTCTTTAATACTACAACCATCAAACGCCCAGTAAGGAATTTCGGTAAGACCTTTTCCGATCGATACTTTTTCAATTGATTCACAGCGAGTGAATGCTTTCTCTCCGAGTTTTGTAACACTATCGGGAAGTATGGCTTCTTTAAGCTTTCTGCTATCCCAGAAAGCATATTCACCGATACTCTCAACGCTGTTGCCGAATGTGACATATTCAAGATTAGCACATCTATAGAAAGAGGAAGGTTCAATAGCAATAACACTGTCGGGCATCACATAGCTTGTTCTTTCATTGCCGGACGGATATTTGATAAGAACCGTCTTTTCAATATCAAAAAGTACACCGCATTCATCGCTTACATATGCAGTATTTTCAGGGTCAACAGTTATCGACTTCAGACCTGAACAACCACTGAATGCATCGTCTCCGATTGTCTTTACGCCCTTACCGATACTGAGAGTTGTTGCCTGATACGCAGAATCGAATGCACCCGCACCGATGCTTATGACACTATCGGGGATGATTATTTCTTTTAGGGAAGTGCAAGTGCCGAAGCCGTCATCACCGATGCTTATTATCGCGTTACCGAGATCAAGAGTTTCAATACCCTTGCACCAATTGAATGCTTGTTTCTCAAGCACTGCAGGGCTATTAAGGAATTTTACTTCCTTTATACCCTCGCAGCATTGGAATGCCGTATCACCGATGAGTGTTACACTTTCAGGAATCGTAACGCTTTCAATCATCTCACAGTACGCAAATGCCCAACGTTTTATTGTTTTGAGATTTTCACCAAGAGTCAGGGTCTCCATTACATCGCAATCGTGAAATGCACCTTCACCGATAACCTCAACACCATTGCCGATTTTAACACTCTTTAAGCTGTTACAATCCTCAAAAGCTTGTTCTCCTATGCTCACAACACTGTCGGCAATTGTAACACTTTCGATGCTGTCGCAATTATAAAAAGCCTTTTTAGGAATATTGGTAACACCATCAGGAATTACAAGCTCACCTGACACAAGTGTATCATTGATATAAAAGTTCTTTGCATTATACTGCGGATTTGAGTGCCATGCAGTAAAATCAATACTGCACCAACCACTGACGTCACCGGCGTAATACAAATCTTTAAGAAGATTGCAGTCGTAAAAAGCATATTTTTCAAACTTTTCAACACCACTGCCGAGATTCACTGTGTTAAGATAAGCGCAGTCTCTGAAAGCCTCTTCGCCAATCACAGTAACACCGTTACCTATCGTCACGGTGTTAAGATAATCAAAATCATAAAATGCTCTTGCACCGATTTTTGTAATGCCGTCACCGATTACGATTGTTTTGATTTTGCTTTCATAATTAGTCCACGGGTAAAATAACCATGAGGGGTCTTCGGGCGCAATTTCACCCTCACCCGTGATAGTCAGCACTCTCGTGTTATCATTGAGCTGCCATTTCACTTTTTCACCCAACGTGCCGCTCGGATAACCTGCTGCCGATACGGAGAACGAAACTGACATCAACATCATAACAGCTGCCAATAGGATTGCTATAACCTTTTTCACACGAACTCCTCCAATCAATATTTAATCTTAAAAATCAACCTGACTCGTCAATCACATTATACTTACCACCGGTACGCAAAACAATGGTTCCGGCAAAAGTG
>JAZRNG010000122.1:0-26286 GCA_045648065.1 Acutalibacteraceae bacterium
GCCTCCGACTTATCAATGTTTTCATACGTACTATTGATAGTGTAATCAATGTCATTTGCTGCATAAGCACCTATTGCTGTGCCCGTTGCCAGCATAACTACTGCTAACAATACTGCAAACGCCTTTTTGATTTTCATAAGAAATACCTCCTGAAAATATACAAAATTACATATTGATTTTAGCACATTAAAACGGTAAATTCCAGCAAAAATTTACTGATTTAACAAAACTATCATTTTGCACTAATACCACCTTTTTATTTGATGAATTTGACGAAAACGAAAGACAGAGAAGCTATACACTTCTCTGCCTTTGTCCATTCATGATTCTTCTGTTTTTGCAACAAAAAAACCGATCAGTTCAATGAAATCAACATCTGTACTCTGGGTATCCATATTTTCAGCTGTAAGCGGTTCAAGCGCTTCCGTTTCCTGATTATTGCAAAGGAATTGCGGATACTGCGGGAAGGTATGTATCGTCTCCTGACCCGGTGTGTAGATGAGCGTGTAGACAAACTCATTATATCCGTCAGTATACCATGTGTGCATCATATCCTTGACAAACCAGGTGATTTCGGGAAATGAACAGGTCGATGCATCAATCACGTTATCAGGTGAAAGATGATTGTGTCCGTCATCGATTTTCTGAACATATCCGTCACCGAGAGTCTGGCTGTAATCTGCACAGGTCGCACCCATCGAGGTGTGCTTTGTGTCGATTAAGAAGTCACTCTGATTTGTACTTTCCACGCCAAGAGGAACAGCAGCTTTGCCATAATTTGAAATGATAGCAAAGTTGACACCGTTTGCCATAGCATCTTCGATTATCTCTTCCTTGTGGTTCATAACCTCATAATGATATCTGTCAATCTTCTTGATGAGTTCTTTGTTGACTTCCTCATCAAGCATAAATTCTTTAGCTTCTTCGTATGAGTCTTCTGCGACAAACACCCATATTCCGGGTATATAACCGAAAAGAGACTTGATGCAGTCTTCATAAACAACGTCTTTTACCTTTGATATAAGAGCTTTATCAAGAAGAGTTACAACAGGATTGAATGCAAATGCCGCAAAGGTTTTATAAAGTGCACGGTAAAAAACCATATCAACAGAATTACCCTCAAGGAAATTGCCTACGTAATTCATTACGGATTTCGGATCTAAAGTAAGATCTCCTACAAAAAGAGATGTCATCATCTCGATACCTTCAAAAGCAGAAGACTGCATAACAACGGTCTCGACACTGTCGTAGCCGTAAGTCTGAAGGTATGCCATAGTCACGGCACCGCCCATACTTTCTGCTCTGATAGCAACCTTACTGTGCCCCGTAAGACGTTTTGTCTCTTCAATATAATCGTTAAGCTCTGCAGCTATATCAAAAACATCCTTACGCCAGTCATAACGGAAAGTCGACTTTCTGTTTCTGAAATGATACTGTGACGGGAACTCGAAAAACTCGATATCAACTGTCGGATTATTAGGATCGCCGTTTTCATCACAACTTGCATCGTAGAAAAGATCATTCACCTCTGCGCTGAGTTTGTGAGCAAACTTGTCGTAATTCCCCGTAAATATAAGCTCAAACAAGGGCAGAATAAGTCTTTTTATCATATCCGTTATAGCTTCGCTCTCGACACCGAAGGCTCCGTACTCATCCTCAGTGCCTGCATTTGCCACAAGTTCTGTGTACGCAAAACCTGACACAAAAATTACCGGAATATTACCACAATCACATTCTTCTTTTTCAGTCTGTGCAAGAATTGACACACTAAGTGAAAAAGCGATAACCACAGAAAGAAAAACCGCTAAAAGTTTCTTCATAGATATGCCCCCTTTCTGACGATTATATCATATCAGAAAATTATTTTCAATTCATAACAGCAAGATATCTGCATATATTTTAGCGGAGTGATTATATGGCAGGTGCAAAAAAGCTTTTACATAACACGCTTTTACTGACGGCGGCTTCATTCATTATGAGAACGGTTGCCGTCAGCTTCAACGTTTATCTGACAGAAAAAATCGGAGCAGACGGAATAGGACTGTTTCAACTGATAAGCTCTGTTTTTTCTATGGCGATAACCTTTGCCTGTGGTGGGATCAGACTCGCTGCCATGAGACTGGTGGCAGACAATTCTTCAAACAGCAAGTTTTCCGAAAAACATATTATGAGAATCTGCTTGTTTTACTCACTTATCTGCGGAGTTATAGTCGCGGCAGTTATGTATAACTGTTCAGTGCTCATCGGCACCAAGTGGATATGCGACCGCAGAAGCATCCCCTCTCTGAAGGTCCTGAGTCTGAGCCTTCCCTTCATCTCAGCTTCAGCTGCGCTCGGTGGTTATTTTACCGCTGTAGGCAAGCTCGTCCGGTACACATCCGTTCAGCTTTGTGAGCAGATTTTCAAAATAGCCATAACAGTTTTAGCTCTCAGAAGTGCTGCTTCACACGGACTAACAGCTTCCTGTGTTGCGATAGTTTTTGGAATGACCTGTGCTGAAATTTTTTCAATGCTTTCCTCTTTTATACTCTACAAATTTACAATCACAAAAACTGAAAAGAGATCCGGAACTAATCCTATACTCAAAAAACTTCTTAGCATCGCATTACCTGATGCGACCGGCACACAGATGCGGTCTATACTTATGACCGTCGAGCATTTACTCATACCTGTAGGATTCAGAAAGTCAGGTGTCAACCCTCAGTCATCTATGGCAACTTACGGCATAATTCACGGAATGAGTCTGCCTCTTATACTGTACCCATCTGCACTTCTGTCCTCACTTTCAGGTCTGCTCGTACCAGAAATCTCATCCCGATACATATCCGGGAAACATACCCACATAAGCTACATGACAGCAAGAGTGCTTCACATAGCACTTTTATTTTCAATAGGTACTGCAGGTATAATTTACTTCAACGCTTACGAGATTTCTTCGGCAATATACTCTGAAAGCGGTGTCGCCTTTTACACACAAGTTCTCGCTGTTCTTATACCCGTAATGTACCTTGACATGACCATAGACGGAATACTCAAGGGACTTGATCAGCAAGTCAGCTATATGCGATACAACATAATAGATGCCTGCATATGTGTAGTTTTTGTATATATACTCGTACCGATCTTCTCTGTAAAGGGATATATATTTGTGGTTTTTCTCAGCGAAATCATAAACTTTGCACTCAGCTTCAGACGCCTTACCGTAGTCAGCGAGGTGCGTGTAGACCTTTTTAAAAGTATCGTTACACCAACGCTTTGTGTCATCTGCACAGGGATGATCAAAAGTATCTTTTTTGAAAATATTTTTTCAGATCAATCCACAAGAATCCACGCTGTCACTACTACCTTTTTCAGCGTTTTACTATATCTTTTATTTCTGAAGATTTTCAACTCTATAGAAAAAGAAGAGATCCTCTGGATCAGAAAAATAACTTCAGTACGCAAAAAAACCGTGGAATAAACCACGGTTTTTAATCTTTTAAAGTATTTTCACCGGAACATTGGTCTTTGCAACCTCATTGCCCTGAGCATCATAAAGCACAACCTTAAGAACCGTTTCTCCCTTCGACTTTGCTTCGATAATACCATCAGCATCGACAGTGGCTATACTTTCGTCAGCACTTGACCATTCTACCTTTCCGTCAGGTATCGAATATTCAGAGTCAATCTTACCCTTGCTGCCTTTGTCCAATGCAATACGATAGCAATTAAGACGCAACGGAGCATCAATATCACTGTTGATTTCAAGCATCTGTTCCTCGCTGAGAAGACGCATCCATGTCAGCTGTACATACGGCTGATGAACATTGAGCGCTGTGTTGAACTGAGTTAAAATCACTGTGGCACTTTCATAATTATCATAGATCAGTTTAATAATCTTATCAAGAATTTCAAAAAGTCTTTCTGTTTCTTCGTCCGTCAGCTCCTCGCACGTACCACTTGCCTTAAGCTCATCTGAGATGTATGCCACAAAACCGTCAGTATCGATTACAGCCGCATTTGAAGGAAAGATACTCTTGACCGAAGCAGCCGCCATAACACCAAACGAGTCAGCCAATTCGCCCATCGTCTTGTTTTTGCCCATATACTGACCTGCAAAATAGACCATCGGTTTTTCAAGATTTTCAGCGTAGTATTCTCTACTGAGCATAACGTCCGTAGCAAGAGCATGGAAAATATAATTGAATATCGCTTCGCAAGAAACCGAATCCTCTTCAGAATAGAAGCACTTGTTCGGTTTTTTGCCCATACGTGACATAAACGATTCAAATTCCTTACAGGCCGCTGCATAGAATTCATCATAATTCTCACAGCGTGAAACAGAAGGAAGGTAAAGCTTTCTTCCGTAGCAGGTGAAGTCATAGATATCCATAACAAACATCGTAAAATAATCGTTCGGATTTACGATATTAAATATGTTATGATAAAGCTCGTCTCCTGCTGCAGGGTCACTTGTGCACTGAGGAATTTCGTAGAAATAGGAATAAATATTTTTCTTTTTTAACGAAGCCTTTGAGATATTATCTTCAGCATCACCGAGTGTCTCGACGTAGCTTCCGTCAATAAGCTCTGCTGAAAAAAGATTTCCTATGGATGAACCGCGGCTATACGCTGCGACGAGAAGCTTCACTTCACCGTACGGCACAAAATCTTCGAAATACTCGTTGAAGTAACGCATAACTTTATCCTTGGAGATTTTGAATCCTTCGTGTTCAGCACCTGTGCCTATACGCAGGTTGCCGCCCCACTCCATGCCGTAGTTTCCGCTTCTCACGGTAGCCACAAGCAGAGTCGTCTTCTTTCCGTTTAATTCGATGTCCTTTCTGCCTACAGCAAGTGCAATTTCGTCATAACCTGCGGTTTCGTAAGCAAAACTTTCGACCTCATATCCGCACTCACTAAGCATTTTACGTACGTGTTCATCGGGCTTCGAAGTATCAAACGAATTGAAAGAAGCCATAGAAACACCAAGTGCATACAGTGCCAATTCGTGATTATATTCGTAAGCATTTCTTTCAAAATACGAATCCGAATAGGTGTAAGGATAGATGAGAGACTCACCGAACCAGTCGCATCTGAATTCGCCTTCCATAGCAATGTACGGTTCCTCTTTACTCGAAGCAGAGCCTGTCTGCAAAGAGAATGCAAAAAGCATAATTGCAAGAACTACTGCAACAACTTTCCTCATCTTTTTTGCACGAATATTTCTTTTTATCTTCTTTTCTGCTTTTTTTCGGGCTTTAATTTCTTTTTTCTCTGCCTTTTCCGCTGTTCCTTCTGACACAGTTTCATCCTTTTTTACCAAAACCTCTTCAACTGCGTCCTTTTCTTCGAGCTTCATCTCTCCCCTCCTTTCACTTGAATCATTTTATGATTTCGAATTCTCCGTTTCTGAGAATTCTGAGTAAATCGTCATTTGTTTTTATTTTTTCGTCTGTTGTAATTCCGCTCAGGTTTTCAAGGTGCGATTCCCTGTGAAAATCTGTACCGGCTACACGGATTTTCATATTATTTTTCTCTGCCCACTCTTCTGCTTTTTTATTTATATCCGTATTGCCCGCTTTTCCGTTATAAATCTCGCAACCGTCAAGATACTTCGGATTCGTTCTGAAGATATAGGGTCTGAACGGATGAGCCTGAAGAAAAACCATATTATTTTCCTTGCACAGCTCGTAAAAGCGTCGGGGATAATAAGTCATCAGATTTCCGTGAGCTCTTATGAATTCAGGTGTGACTCCGTAAACAAGATAATCATTTCCGTTACCATAAAAACGGATTTCCATTCCGAGCAGAACTGTGAAGTCATCACCTGCTGCAGCGAGAGCCTTCTCGTAACCACTCAGATAGAAATCAGTCTCCTTCTGTGGGGCAAACAAATGCCTGTCAAGAAACGTCTGTGGTGAGTAATGGTCAGTAATAACCATTCCGTCATAACCCTTTGACTTGTAGATCTCAACTGCGTTTTCTGCAGAGCAAGCCGCACAACGGCTTACGTCACCTGTATGACAATGCAGCTCATACTTATACTTCATAGAAAACCTCTCAAAAACAGTACGGCTCTCGCCGTACTGTCTGTGTAGTTTTATTTTACTCTGTTCATAATATCAGCAAAAGTATTGGAAAGAGTCTTTGCTGCTGAATATCCGAGTGAGTTTGTTTCATGGTAATGACCACGGTCAAATTTATCTTTTGACGTGCTGAGGTAAGGTTCTGTCTCGTGAAGAATGAAATCGTTCGGCGGAACAACATATCCCGTGAAGTCGTTACTTACACCGAAAACAAGAAGATTTTCATCTCCTGCAACCTCAATAAATGACGGAGGATTGATTTCGGGACCTCTTCCTGTCGGAGATTCTTCTGCTGATGCGGCACCACCGTAAGCAATCTCGGGGAATGCCTCGCCCGGAATGAGAAGAACCTGCTGTGTTCCTATCTTCATATATGTCATTTCTGAAACAAGAGCCATACCAAGCTCTGCCTCATCACTTGCAACCATCTTCGAGCTCATAACCTTAAGCATCGCAAGGAAAGCGAGGACACCGTTATCTGCATGATAGTAGAACGGCTGCTGAAGCACTGTGATTTCAGCAGGAAGCTTTTCGTCATTATCTATTCTGAGTGCACCTGCAGCAAGAGCCTTGCCCTGCTTTTCAGTTCTTACCCATCTGTCTTCCTCGTCATCAAATTCACCCGGATCAACCGCACCGATAGCACCGATACCAAAGAGAATATTTACATCCTTCTCAGCATAGATTGCTTCACGAAGGAAGTACGGATAGTCCGCACTGCAGAGTGTGTTACCACCGCCGAGGGTGTTGGGATGAGCCGCAAAATTAAGGAGCCATGTCTCTTTTGAACCATTATCAGGAACGAAACGGAATCTCGTGAGGATATCGTGAAGAATGAACGGCGGACGTCTGTCATTCTGAGCTTCAGGTACGTGAGTAGTGCCGAGGTAAAGGTCACCCTTAGTTCTGTTTTCATAAGCTTCGATACAGATTTCCTTGATAGTCTTGAAAATCTTATTCATATAAGTATCCACTTTTCCCGTGAAAGGAAGTCTGCCCCAATAGCCTACTGTATCAAAGCCTGCATGCTGATGAGTACAGCAGATATTGATAGCCTTACACTTAGCTTTTGCACAGAAATCAGCAAGGCTCTCACGGATGAGCGCAACTTCGGTATTGGTAAGTCCGATGATATCAGCTGTAACAATGATGATACCGCCCTCATCGCCGACACCGAGCCACATAGCACTCGCTGTAAGATTATCGTGGATACCGGTCATATCCTGAGCCATCCTGTGACCTGCTATATAATACTTTTTCTTACCGAAGTCGTCAGGCATGATCTCACGCTTAGCAAAGCCTACATCGTACTTTGTATCCTTATTATTTTTAATGGTAGTGGGCATAACCTTCTCAAGCTCGGGAGCAGGTCCCTTTTTCTTGAGTTTATTACCTTTATTAGTTGCAATCTTTTTAACAGCCGATGCCGCTAACTTTCCCATATCCATAAAACATCCTCCATTCATAACGGCAAAAATATTTCCGTTTACATTATATCACAACACCTTTAATCATACAAGTGAAATTTATGTAAACAAAAAGCTCTCTTTTCTGACATTTTGTCTGCATATTATGATTGAAAAAAGAGAAAAATCTGTTATAATTACGTTATACTGAGAAAAAGAGGCGATATTATGAAATATGTTCTTTATGCTGTCCTCGCTGTGATTGCAATTTTAGTGCTTTTGCTTCTCGTTGCAGTCATCAGAACAGCACTCATGAAGACAAAAAAAGCTGACTATGTTCCGAACCCTGATCCGAAGCGTACTGACGAATACGTTAAAAAGCTTTCGGAAATGGTTCAGTACGAAACAATTTCAAAACGCGGTGAAGAAAACATTGAGAAATTTCTCGGCTTTCACAAGGTACTCGAAAAGCTTTTCCCGACCGTTCACGAAAAGCTCGAAAAGACCGAAATCGACGGAAACCTTCTTTTTAAATGGAAAGGTAAGTCAAGTGAAAAGCCCATTCTCATCATGAGCCATCAGGACGTCGTTGAAGCTACAGGCGACTGGAAATACCCTCCGTTCAGCGGTGAAGTCGCTGAGGGCAAGGTATGGGGCCGAGGCACTTCAGACACCAAGTGTACTGTTATGGCTTTCCTTCAGGCTGCGGAAGAGCTTCTTAAAGAAGGCTATACTCCCGACTGTGACGTCTACATCGCAAGCAGCTGTACCGAAGAAATCGGCGGAGACGGTGCTCCGAAAATCGTCGACTACCTTGACAAGCAGGGTGTAAAACTCTTCCTTGTCTGTGATGAAGGCGGCGGTATCATTCAGGATCCGATGGCAGGTATCAAGGGTAACTTTGCTATGGTCGGTGTTTTTGAAAAAGGTTACGGTGACGTTAAGTTCATCGCACGTTCTACAGGCGGCCACGCAAGTGCTCCCCCGAAAAACACTCCGATTGCACGTCTTTCAAAATTCGTTGCCCAGGTTGACAAGAAAAACCCGTTCAACGTTGAGTTTATGCCCGAAGTTGAAGCGATGTTTTCACAGCTTGCACCCTATGCAGGTTTCGGCTTAAGACTTATTTTCGGAAACCTCTGGCTTTTCAAGCCTCTGATGAAAAAGCTTCTTCCGATGATCAGTGCTCAGGCAGGAGCTATGCTTTCAACAACAATCGCATTCACAATGTCTGAAGGATCAAATGGTTACAACGTCATTCCGCAGGAAGCTTCAATCTGTGCAAATATGCGTTACATCCCTCATCAGGGTACAGACGAAAGCCTTGAGGTTATCACAAACCTTGCAAAGAAATATGACATCGAAACAGAAGTCATTTATAAAGGCTATCCCTCACCCAGCGTGGACATCAACGGTGAAGCCTTCAAGATGGTTGAAACAGCAATCAAAGAATGTTTCCCCGGCGTAGGCTGCAGTCCGTATGTTGTTACAGGTGCAACTGACGCAAGGTTCTACTCAAAGATCTGTGACAGCTGTGTACGCTTTGCTCCCGTTGTATACGGTCCTGAGCAAATGAAGGGTATGCACGGTCTTAATGAAAACATCGAATGTAACACCTTGCAGGGTGCAGTCGATTACTACAAAAAGATCATCACAATGCAGAAAAGATAAAAATCAAAGGCGATAAAATTAATGCAAAAGAGTCCGTTTTTTACGGACTCTTTGACTTTATTACGATTAATCTGCTTTTCAAAGCTGAAATTAGTCTTTTATTGTTGATTTACGTCGCATATAATGCTAAAATCAAAATAACAATTTTATCAAGGAGTGACTGCCATGAATGATAAAAAAACAAAAAATCTTTTCACAGGTATGTGGTGTTTCATCGCCACGGTTTACGGACTCTGGATGTCCATTTTTATGGGGTGGGACAAATACCGTTACATAATACCTACATCTGCAGATATGAATCTGCCTGCAGAGGATTTCATAGCAAAGTTTGACGGTATGCTTTATGAGCCTCTCTTTTCCGGCCCTGTCGTATTCTGGCTATGGGTAATCGGTTCTACTGCTCTGCTGTTTCTCTATGCACTTTTCATCCGTAAGATACTCTTTGCAGAAAAGCTTTCAAAAGTTACAACTGTATTTTGTGCTTTAAATCTCATTGTTGGTTGTGCTTTTATCACATGGTACGGATTTCTGAGTTTCCCTGAGCAGTTCGGAAACATTCTGACCGACGTTACTGCAAGTATGCTCGGACTGCGTTATCCGTGGTACTTCAGGATATGGGGTGTGTTGGCGTCACTTTCTATCTTCACAAACACTCTCTATATGTACCGTAAAAACAACTACAAGGGCAAAACAGGAGTCATTGTCACTTCGCTTGGCTGTGCCGCAATTTTTGTCACAATCAACGTACCTTCAGCAGGTCTCGATCTCGTTATGACAGCCCGTTGCCTCTCTCACTGGGCTACAGCTCTCATTTTTGCATTTTTAGGTGCAGCAGGTGTGATCATCTTCCTTTTACATAAATTCAAGCAGAAGGATAAAAAATATATGATCGCAACGATCGTTTTCTGTGCCGTACTCATACTTATGCTTATACTACTCGTAACAGTAGGCAAGAGTGCATTCATCGAAAATCTTCCGATGTGGGTTGCATATGCATTACTGTTCATAATCAACTTCACATCATTTTTCGATAAGAAAAAAGCATAAATAAAGCAGAAAGTCTGCCACTTCGCATAAGCACAACGAAGCAACAGACTTTCTGTTTGTTTTTATACAGACTTTCCCTTGTCTGATTATATTATATCAATACATAAAAATATGTCGTAAATCTGATTTTACTTTAAAAAATCATTTACACTAAAAAACTGCGGCACACTTCGTGATGAAGTTTGCCGCAGTTGCCATATTTACAATTTTACACTTCGATCTCTTCGGCAATTTTATCCATTTTCTGAGCAACTGCACTACGACGTTCTGCAAGATCAGCATACATCGTGTCACGCATTTTATTATCAATCGGATAGAAAAGCTTCGGGATAATACCGAGGCAACCCGTGATAACAGGGAATCCTGTGCCGAGAGCGAAGAGCCACCACTTCGCCTTATCGCTCTGTGTACCTATCGACTTACCCTGGATATAACCTACCTGGGCAAGAACAAAGTTCTTAAATGAGTTCATAACAACGGTCTGCAGCTTAGTAACAAGACCCTTTGCCACACCTGTCATAGCCTCAACTCGGTATCCGTTTTTCCATTCGCAATAGTCCATCGTCTCGTTTCGAAGTTCATCAGGAATAGTATGACGCACACCGTAAACCATCATTTCGAAGACTTCTTCGATCGCCATGGTCGGAATCATAACGCTTCGTTTCATAAAGTTTTTATTTATCGAGCCAATAGCAAAAACAATCAGCCAGCAGGCATCCGTCCACAGGTCTTCAAAGACCCAAAGAGTTTTTGAAGTGAATCTGCGTCTCAACGGAGCGACCCATGTATAGCTCAGGTTAAGAATCGGATAAGCAGGAATACCAACAATCGTCTGCAACGATGCTGAACCGAGAACATCTATGTAATAGTCCGAACGGCTCTGTCCGACTGCAAATCCGCTCAGGAAATCCGACAGAGTCAGTATCAGAAGCGGTTTATTATTAAAGATCGCTTTGAAGCCTTCCTTGATACTCGGCTTTTCAACAGACTGCATAACTCGTTCTTTTGAAACAGTATAGAACCATATCGTCATCAATGCAGAAAGAATACTCGTTGCAGCACCCATTCCGATGAAGAGATTCTGCATCTTCCATTTGACCGTTTTTGTATTGATAAGGTCAATTAAAACACCCATAATCCATTCAGGTATCTGTTCACCAAGGAATCGTGAAAACAGCTTAGCATTCGCAATAAGCCGCACACGTTCTTCAGGGTTCGGCGTTATGGTCGATAGCAATCCCGTCTGAGAAATAGAAATAAACGTACCTGCCGTTTCATTGATAACGCTGAATGCAAAGTAGAATATCAGCTTCGGTAAGTAAGTTGCAGATGTGCCGGGGAAGAAAATCGGCATAAACCAGTAAAGCATACCAAAAAGTGTAAGTGGCATCTTCATCCATAAAAGGAACGGTCTGAATTTACCCCAACGTGTTCTCGCACGGTCAACCATCGCACTGATAAATGTATCATTGATAATATCCCACGCACCCGTAAAGAGTGTAACGACACCTGTGATATTGAAGTCAATACCTACAACGTCCCAGATGAATCGGTTCTGATACTTACCGATGGAGAAACTGTCCGCAAAGTCCTGCGCTATATAAGCTGCAGTTTCCATAGTGCCGACATAACGTCTGCCCTTAGGTATCTTACGGTGAGCATTACCGTCAGAGCCTGTCTTTTGTTCAGGTTCTTTCAGTTTCGTCGCCATACTACGCCTCCTCTTTGATTTTATATGTTAATTTTAATCTATTTTCGTTCACCAGTCAAGTTGTTTTATCATAGAATTTCACTTCAGAAAACAATGCAACATAACTAATTGTGCACTCATTCCTGCACACCGTAATGATCAACGAGCGTTCTGTACTCCTCTTCAGTTATCGCAACGACCGAGCCGTGTCTCGGCTTAAGGTGGTCAATTTCCATTGAGGAGCGTTGGAACTGTCTGAAATTTTCAAAATCTCTGGTCATCTGTGCAAAGAATGTTCCGTTGCCGTATTCGTCCATAATCATCAGCCACGCATCCGTTCCCGTGATACGGTACATAGAGCTTCCTTCGACACCGAACCAGTTAAGTGAACAGATGGTATAGTCCGTATTATACGGTCCCGTAAGATTTTTTGATCTTACGTAAGCGATTTTCTGTGTAAGATCCTCTTTGAAGTAGAGATAATAGTATCCGTCTTTTTCATTGTAAACGATGTCACCATCGATACATTGAATATTCATTACCTCATCACGTTCAGGAACATACTCGTTCCAACGACCGAAAAGAACCTTTGGTTCAGTTTCAAACGTTTTAAAATCCTTAGTGTAGGCGTAGTAGTGACCTGCGCAGTCATTTTCAACCGTAGAATTTGCCCAGTACACCATATACATTCCGACACTCTCATCCCAGATCGCCTGCGGTGCCCACGCTCTGTTTGTATTTTCAAATCCGGGGAATTGGCGGATATCGATAACTGTTTCGTCGATCCAGTTCACAAGGTCGTATGATTTCCAGGTAATCAGGCTGTGATTTGAAAGCCATCCGAGACCGGCATCCATATCAGTCGCAATAATGAAAAAGCATTCTTTTCCGTTTTCATCAATGCCCTTTAAAATATATGGGTCACGCACACATTTTGTGCCAAGAGTCTGAGTGATGACAGCTTCATTGTTATTGAGTGCCTTGAAATGGTATCCGTCCGTACTTACGGCAAAGTGAAGGGTCTGATTTTCGATTTCATTTCCCGTAAAGTAGCAGAAAAGATAAGCGCCCGATGTACTGTAAGCAGGATATGCATAGTCATTGAAAGCATAATTAAAAAGGTAATACGGCATCATGAGAATCGCCATAAGTAAACGGAGAAAGGACATCCACGTCATAAAAATCACCTCTGCATAATGTTATGAAAATTTTATCACAGATATCAGGAAATGTAAAGCAGATCCGCATGGCACAGAATAACGTTCCTGCACTAAAAAAGACCTCACATAAGCGTGAGGTCTTTCTACATAAGCCCGAAAATGGTTTTAATTAAAGAATTCCCGATGCGAGAAGCACAAGAACTGCATAAGCTCCTACAAACGGAAGAATTACAGGTGCAAAAGGAAGGAGAAGAAGTGAGCCGAGTACACCTGAGCTTACCTTGATAAACATAGTACTTTCTGCCTCAGAGATATTCTGCCAGCTGTAATAAATATCTGTACCGTCTACATAAATTGAGTCTGTACCCATAGCGTTTTTACTGTCTGCCCTGACAAGACCGCATTCCACAAGTCCGTCAGCTACAAGACTCGTCATTCCAGCATCTTTGAATGTAATTCTGCCTGTAAGACGAAGCTCATCAGCAGGCTCTTCCTGACGAAGGTGACCGTTTTTAAAACCGGTGCACCACCAGTACTTATCATACTCTCTTGTAAACTCACGGCTCCATGTGCCGTCAAGCTGCTCGTGCCAGAGAGTCATTTCCATATCGAGCCAATCTTCCTCTGAAGGGCAGTTAAAGAATGTCCATTCATTGATACCGTCATCGACGTGATCTCTGTTATAAATGCCTACTTCACCACCGTAAAACACAAGTCCGTACTGACCCTTCCACATCTGAAGCATCCAGTCTTTATCCTCATATGTAAAGAAAACGCGGATATAATCATACTCAAGAAGAATGTAAGGAGATACGAAATCGTAGATCTTACCAAAGCCGAAATTGTACTGCCATGCATCTTTATCGTTTGTGTAGTAATAGTCATCTATGTAACTGTACTGATAGCTGAGAACCTGCTTCTCCTCAAGAAGATTACGGAAGAAATTGTTGTTCTGTACAACGTTGATAGTAAACTCACCATTAAGTGTCTCACCATCTACAACAGCCTGAGCCCTTATAGTAGCAATACCTACACTTACACCCTTTACCGTTCCGTTTTCATCAACTGTGGCAACGCTTGCATCAGAAGAACTCCAGCTGATCTGCGGCTGAGTATCCATATTCGTTACCGTTGCGGTCATCTGGATAGTCTTTCTTTTGGCAACTGTAAGATTGTCACTCTTGAGAACGAGTACGTGATTTGAGTTCTCTGCCGGAATTGACTTTTTGATAGCAAATGCATTCATAGGTGAAATCGAAGCAACCATAATCAAAACCAGCACCAAAGCAACTACTTTGATCAAATTCTTTTTAATTTTCATAAAAAACATCCTCCTTTGATTTTACATATATACTTCCAAATTTCAACATTTATTCCCAAATGCGGTGAGATTGTAACACATCAGATATTTTGTGTCAACAACAAACAATTATTTTTTTGTTGCAAATCTTGCCTTATTTAATTTTCTGTGATATACTATGTTGATTTAATGTGACAGTATGTCAGTTTTTTAATTCCGGCATATCCTATAAGTAAAAAGTACCAGGAGTAGTTTAAATGATTTATAATAACGTTTTAGAGGCAATGGGTAATACCCCTCTCATCAGACTTTCAAATATGGTTGGCCCCGACAGTGCAGAAATCCTCGTCAAATACGAGGGACTCAACGTAGGCGGTTCGATCAAAACAAGAACGGCATACAATATGATACTTGACGCTGAAAAGCGAGGAGTCATCACTAAAGATACAATTATCGTCGAACCCACAAGCGGAAATCAGGGTATCGGCCTTGCTCTCGTAAGTGCAGTAAGGGGATACAAAGCAATCATAATCATGCCTGACTCCGTAAGTGAAGAAAGAAGAAAGATTGTCGAACATTACGGTGCAAAGGTTATATACGTTCACGATGCAGGAAATATCGGCGACTGCATCGACGAGTGTCTGAAGCTCGCTCTTAAAATGCGTGATGAAGATCCTAACGTCTTTGTTCCTCAGCAGTTTGAAAACCCTGCAAACGTCGAAATTCAGCGTCAGCAGACAGGCATCGAGATCCTTGAACAGGTAGACGGACCCATCCACGGATTCTGTTCAGGTATCGGTACAGGCGGTACCATAACAGGAATAGGTGAAACACTTAAGGACAAGAACCCCGATATAGAGATATGGGCTGTCGAACCCGAACACGCCGCAATCCTCTCGGGAGGTTCGATCGGCACTCATATTCAGATGGGTATAGGCGACGGTCTCATCCCTGCTATCCTTAATCAGAACATCTACAATGATGTCTGCATCATAAAGGACGAGGAAGCTTTGCAGACCGCACGTGACCTTGCGTCAAAGGAAGGAATTATGTGCGGAATCTCAAGCGGCACAAACGTGGCCGCAGCAATGAAACTCGCAAAGAAGCTTGGCAAAGGTAAGACAGTGGTTACTGTTCTTCCCGATACGGCAGAAAGATACTTCTCCACTCCTCTTTTTGAATAAAAATCATCCCTGACTCAGAAAAGAGTCAGGGATTTTTACTTTCGTTATAAAACCTTTCACGATACGTTATCAGATATTAATAACATTTGAACCTGCACTCAGGGGCATTATCATTTCTCCACATCTGAATATTGCATCAGCTTTATCAGGTATTTCAACATTCATTGAAATTTTACCGTTTTCACGCTTCCATTCGACAAAAATCTTTCCCTGAGGAACTACCAGACTGCCTCTTGCGAAGTCCAGGCATTCCGCAAACACGGGTTCGATTACAATTTTATTATAAGCGGCTGAATCATCTGTCTGCCTGATTCCGAGGATATCCCTGAAAAGATAAACCGTACTTGCACCAAACATCGGGTGTGAGTGTGATGACTCTGCATTCCAGTTTTCCCAGAGAGTGGAAGCTCCCGCATTTCTCATAGTTTCAAAAGAAACTTCATTCTTATTAGCAAGAAGTTCTGTGGCCAAGTCACCGTAACCCGTAGAGTAAAGTACATTCAGAAGACTGAACGTACCGAATATTCCGGTATCAAACTGCTGAAGTGATGTATATTTTTCGACAAGTTTACCAACTGTTCTCTCGTCCCCTGCTGAGCATTCGACAGCAAAGGCATCTGCACCCTGTAATCCACCGATAAATCCGCCGTCAGCATCGGCATAGTGTTTTTTCACAGCATCAATGTGCTCTTCTGCCAGTTTTTCGTACCTGCAGGTATCAACTCCGATCTTTTTACAGAGGAACATAAGCATTTTAAGCTGAGAAATGTAAAGCGTTGTATTAACAAACGGTTCAGGAATGGTAACCCTCTCAGGAGTACACCAGTCACCAAGACACCATCCGTCCTTTTCCTCGCGTACTACAAGCCCGTTTTCACAGCGGCTTTCCATATAATCAACGAACTTCGCCATATAGGGATATACGTCTTTCAACGCCTCGTCATCACCGTAGTGACGGTAAAACTGATATGGCACTACGATCATTGCACCGCCCCAGCCTGCAGGACCGCCACCGCCACCTGCAAACGGTGCAGTATGCTGAACGTGTCCTGTTTCTGTATCCTGACAGTCTTTTATATCTTCAATCCACTTTCTGTACATAGCTTCTGCATCAAAAGCGGTCATTACCGCGTCGCAGGTAAGCTGACCGTCACCTGTATATCCGAGTCTTTCTCGGTGAGGACAGTCAGACGGTATACAACCGTGTGTATTGCCGAGCTGTGTATTTATAAATGCCTTATAAAACCAGTTAAGTGTTTCATCGCTGCATTCAAACGAAGAAGTGACATCAATATCTGTATGAATAACACGTACTTCAGCAACCTCACAGTTATTGCTGACTGCAAAATACTGAAAACCGTGCCATGTGAAGTATGGGTGGTAAAGCTCACCAGAGTCATCTGTTATCGCAAAGAATCGCTGTCTTTGTTCGCCGTAACCGACAGAGGTATTGTCAATGTCAAGGTTTTCATCGAGCTCTTCCGCACACTCATACCAGATATGCTCGCCTCTTTCATTACAACGGATGACAGGATAACCCGTTATATTTCTTTCAACCTTATATACATTATATGTATCCGCCTTTTTTACAAGCTCCGGTGCAAGGGTTTCAACAACCTTGTCCGATGGACACGACTGAATAAGATAACCACTCACAGGAGGTGTCACGATATCAGGCTCTGCCCATCCGTGCGTCTGTGCCTCAGCTGTATTCCACTTACGGTCAAATCTCGAATAGTCATGTCTTTCACCGTGGAAAAGATTTGAACTTATGAAAAATCCGCGCTGATAAAGTGTATTTTTACCTGAAGTGAACTCCGTTCCGTCTTCAAAATCAATCTTATAGCAGAGCTTTATCTTGCCGTAGCTTACATTACCCTCACCTTTTCTGAGAAGCTGATGATAAAAGCCTCCGCCTACCATGACTGCGAGTACATTTTTGCCCTCGCAGAGATAGTCTGAAATATCGTACTTCATAACGTGAATTCTGTGTGACGTGATGTCATTCAGCGGATAAGACAGTACCATATCCGGACGGTCGTGATAATCAGTATATGCAGGAGCAAATTCATCCTTGCTGACACGCTTACCGTTGATATACAAAACAAAATAGCCCAATCCGCAGATTGTTATCTCTGCAGACTGAGCCTTATCATTTATAAATTCAGCACGAAAGAGTGCTGCATCCGCATCACTCTTCGGACATATCCATCTTGCATCTGAAAAAAGTTCTCTATGTGTCATAATATCGCCTCCGAAAAGATGATACTACATTCTCAGAACTTTTACAACAGACAATCGGATTAAAATTACAATTCCTCAACAGAAACAATACCGTCTGAAGAAGATATGGCCGTCATAATCTTATCGTGCGATATCTTTTTCGGGAGCTGAAGCTGAAAAATCGCACAGGCATTATTACCCGACTTCGTGATCTCAAGGTCAATTATTACTATACGGTAACCTTTGATGAGCCTGATTATATTATCAAGATTTTCATTATCCTCATATTCAACGTAAATATTGAGGTTTCTGGAGTTTACGAGAACCCAGTATTCAAACTTAACAAAGAATATTTCAGCGATAACGATAATCAGCGTCGCTATCACAGCAGCTTCGTAGTAACCTGCGCCTATCGCAAGACCGATGACAGCGCAAGTCCAGAGACCTGCCGCCGTCGTAAGACCCTTAACCTGACGGCGTTTTGTGACGATGATCGCACCTGCACCGATGAAACCGATACCTGCTACGACCTGTGCACCAAGTCGACCGATATCCGTATACAGATTCATATTGTAAAACAAGAACTGACTTGTGAGTGTTGTCATTGATGCACCGAGACAAATCAGTATATGAGTACGAAAACCTGCGGGACGACGCTTATGCTCACGTTCTATACCTATCACTCCGCCACATACGACAGCCAGAAAAAGGCGGAAGAGTACAGAAATAGTTGTAACATCTCTTAAAAAATCAAGAAAACCAAGCATTCTTCACCCTCCCCTATATTTCGTCAACAAGAGTGACATAATCTAACTTTGAAATTTTCGACATAACGTGTGAGTGAGTTTCACCCTTTGGAAGACCCATTGAAATGACTGCACCTATCACCACACCGTTGGACTGCTTTTCCCTTTGCGTGTCGACGTCAAAGATCTGAATATCAAGAGCCTTTATAGTGCTGATAATCTCACCCAGATTATCCATTCTGTCAAATTCAACGTAAAGATCCATATTTCTCGCATTGGCAATTACCCATGCACCGAGCTTATTGAAAATAGTAGTAGTAATAAGGATAAGAAGGAATCCGAAGACTGCACACTCATAAAATCCTGAGCCTATCGCAAGTCCCATACAAGCCGAAGCCCACAAGCCTGCTGCCGTGGTCAGTCCTTTTACCTCCTGACGGCCCGTAACGATAATGGTGCCTGCACCGAGGAAACCGATACCGTTGATTACCTGAGCACCGAAACGCGAAACATCAGTCTTTACACCGACTTTAAGTGCAATTTCAGACCAGAGTCCTGAAAGAAGATTTGCTTCATACTGGCTGAGTATCATGGTAAGTGCTGCACCGAGACAAACTATCATATAAGTACGGCTGCCTGCCGCACGATGCTTCTGTCCGCGTTCGAGACCTATAAGTCCGCCGAAAAACACAGCCAGAACAATCTTTATTAACAATGCCGGCATCGTTACCTGACGGAACGGATCAAGCCAAGGTATCAAAGAATCCATCGCAAAACCTCCTTTTATTTATACCATATAATATGTCAACGGACGTGATTATATGTTCACGCCCGCTGAGTTATAATGACACATTGTACTATTATTTCCTTTAATTGTCAAGTATTTCTGTGAAAAATTGTGCCAAAACGGAAATAATAATAACGGTGATAATTATGAACGAACAATACGGTAAATTCTACCGCAAGCCAGATGATCCTGTCATGGGTAATCCTGAAACCTGTGATGAAATCCTGCATAAATTCGGCACGTACAACATACAGCCGACGGCAGATAGCGACAACTCATTCCCTAAGATATCGCACGGTTTACCCACAAGCAGAAAAGAGAACAATTACAAGGGTTTTGATAACAAAGAAAGAGAGTCTTAGTCGACTCTCTTTCTTTTCCTGTTTATTATAGCTTTTCGTCTTTCTGCGAGTAAACGACGCCTCTCTTCAGTCTCTTCTTTCAGAAGTACAGCTTCGCCGTCATCAATACTGAATATATCGCCCTCTACGAGACCTTCGGGCAGTTTATCTGTATCAAAATTCACAAATCGTCCGTTTTCATCCTCACATACCGCAATAGCTTCTTCAATCCTGTCAACCGAATACTTCAGAAAAATCACTCGCAATCTGCTACATATTTTTTAATAGCTGCGACAGTTTCATCGCTGATAACGTGCTCAATCTTACATGCATCTTCCGCTGCGACTTCTTTCGAAACACCAAGCCGCACAAGCATTTCAGTAAGCATCATGTGCCTTTCGTAGATCTTCTGTGCTACTTCCTTGCCCTCCTGAGTAAGAGAAAGAAAACCCTCACCGTCAACGACGACATATCCTCCTGACTTGAGAAGTCCTATGGCACGGCTTACACTCGGCTTTGAATATCCCATATATTCACACACGTCTATCGAACGTACTGTATTACTTTTCTTAGTAAGAACATATATAGACTCCAGGTACATTTCACCCGATTCCTGTAAATGCATAATCACACCTCCTGTGACGCTATTATGATACCATAAAAACAAAAGATTTTCAAGGTATATATATCGCTTACATAAAAAGGGAGTATTGTGGATTTTAACAACTGATTTTGTTTTTAATTTTACATCACAACCTGAAATAATATTTTCCAACATCTTGGTCTGATATGCAAAATTCGTCTGCATTTAGTATCTTTTTGTATTTTTCCTGCAAAGCATATCTGCATTTCCGACGACATCAGACAAATTTCTGCAAAATCTGCACGTTGAAAAAAAGTTAAAATCTATTGCTTTATTTCCGCTTTATTCGACATCGTATTACTTAAAACTTTCTTATTTTCAGAAAGCATCTGTCATATTGCTGAAAAAGCCTGTTTTCCATTGACTTTTATCTGTAAAAGGTGTATGATGTATCCGAAAACGTGAATTTAATTCACACAAGTTAGAAGGTTTGTAATGAAAACTGTATATTCCATCAAAAAGAGTGCTGTAGTTCTGGACGACGGCAATTTTCTTCTGACCTACGGAATAGATGCTTTTGATAAAGAAAGTGGCAGTCTTGTATCCGATTTCAAAGACGTTTCCGTAAGCAGGCCGTTTACAGAACATATAGTATCGTTGTTAAATTCATGTGAGATTGAGCTTTGCCACTTTCACGAAGTAGTAACAGATGAGCTGAACAGATAAAAAGGATCGGTCACATATGCAACCAATCCTTAAAAATTATTTAGTAACAGTATCTTTCTTTGATTTCTTCTCAGACTTTGCATTCATCTGAGCAATCTGCTTGTTGACATCATTTTTTCCCTTATGATGGAACGGGAAGAATTTAAGAACAAGCCATCCACCAACTGCACCTGCAGCATTAAGCACTGTATCACCCATAGTGTCCATGATCGGCCAACGTTCAGGATAGATAGGATCAAAGAGCGTAGCTTCTTTTGCCGTACCTTCAGCCAGGGCATAGCTCCAATGCTGAGCATCACCTATAGCTCCCGTCTCAGGGTTACACATAAACTGATCTGCAAAGAACTCAAAAAGTTCCCACGCAGTAGAAGCGAAAAGAGCAAAACCGAACGCTGCAAATACTGCGATAGCTACCGGACACTCTTTTTTGTCTCTTTTCTGCATAGCTACGATAGCTTCATAACCGATAAGTACCGCAAGTCCGCTATTCAGGAAGTGCATACCGGAATCCCACCAGATCACGTCATAGTAGAAATTAAGAAACTTACCGCCGAATGATCCGCAGAACGCCATAAATATAAGCAGAAGCTGAATGTATGACGGTACGTGTCGGAAAAGCGTCTTCTTCGGCATCACCATCATAGCTTCCCACGCAAACATTACCGCTAAGTTCGCAAGGACCTGGGTTACGTCAGCCATCTCTCTCGTTCCGTTTTTAACGCCTATGATGCAGGCTATGAGCGCATAGATCATAAGTCCTCGGAAAACCCACCAGACAATGATCTCCCACGTTTTACAATTTTCTCTGATACGAGAAATATATGATTTCATTTTGTTTTCATCCCTCATTAATTAAAATATCACATAGATAATATGATAAAAGAGGTATTTTGTCAAGTTTTTAAGATTGATTGGTATATTTTGACGTCTTACCTTTACTCTCTTCAAAGCTCCCTGTAATGCGTAAAGTAGCTGTCGATGCATTACAAGGAGCTTGATTTCATCTGTCATATGACGATTATTTTCCGATACATACTTTTATTTTATTTAATTTTGTGATATACTAATTTAAATATTGCAAATTTATATTAAGGTTGTGTATTTATGCATTTTGAAAACATAGCTGACGGCGTACGTCTTTGTGCTCAGAGCACAGATAAATTCAAGACCTGCCGTATCAATATCAGTATGGCAATGCCTCTTGATGCCGATGCTTCCGCAAGGGCAATTCTCCCCTTCATACTTCAGAGAAGATGTGCAAAATATCCTGATTACATCGCACTCAACCGTGAACTTGATGAACTTTACGGTGCATCCGTTTCTGCAGGTGTATTAAAGCGTGGCGAGTCGCAGATACTTTCCTTTAACCTTACAGCGATCGATGACCGCTTTGCACTTGATGGTGACACGGTCGCACTCGAATGTGTTCAGCTTCTGACAGATATGATTTTCGATCCGCTTACTGACGGTGAAAGCTTCCCGGCAGACATCATTGAGCAGGAAAAACGACTTCTCATCGAAGCGATCGAAAACGAAATGAATGATAAGCGCAGATATGCACTCATACGATGTGAAGAGATAATGTTCAAGGATGAGGCTTACGGTATCAACCGTCTCGGCAGTGTTGAAAAAGTCAAAACCCTCTCCCCTGAAGAGATTTACTCCGCATGGAAAGAAGTCCTCTGCAAAGCAATCATTCAGGTTACCATGGTCGGCAGTATGGATGTAAATCCTGTTGCAGATATGCTCAAGGAGCGTTTCAACGCCATTGACAGACAACCCGTGGAAATCAATACAGTTTTCGTAAACGAAGTCAATCAGCCTGAATACGTCTGCGAAGAAATTCCCATAAAGCAGGGCAAGCTCGTTATGGGATTCCGTACGGGTATGGCTGACGAGTATGATAATTCCGTACCTATGCGAATCGCTGTAGATATCTTCGGCGGAGGTACTTACTCAAAGCTTTTCTCCGTAGTACGTGAAAAAATGAGCCTTTGCTACTACTGCTCCGCTGCTCTTTTCTCTTCAAAGGGTATTGTTATGGTACAGAGCGGAATTGAAGACATCAACGAAGAAAAAGCAAAAAATGAAATTCTCAATCAGCTTTCACTTGTGGCTGCAGGTGAATTCAGTGACGAAGATTTTTCATCTTCCATCAAGAGTATCACAGACTCAATTATAAGCAACAATGACACCCCTGAGTCTATCTGTGCGTGGTACTCCTCACAGCTCTTCAGACGTGACCTCAAAACTCCGGAGGCTTATGTAGACGAAATCAACGAAGTTGAAAAATCTCAGGTTATTGACTGTGCAAAAACAATCGTTCTTGACACAGTATTTATGTTAAAATCAAACGGGGAGGTCAGCGATGATGAAGATTAATGAAATCAGAGACGATTTGCTTGGCGAGATGTATTATGACATTGACCACCCGTCAGGTCTTAAGATTCTTATTATGCCGAAAGCAGGATATGCAAGTACCTACGCTATCTTCGCTACAAAATACGGTTCAATCGACACTATGATTGAAATGAAAGACGGCTCTTTTAAAGAAATACCTGAAGGTACGGCACACTTCCTCGAACACAAGCTTTTTGAAAGTGAAGACCTTGATGCTTTTGAAAGATTTGCTAAGACAGGTGCTTCAGCAAACGCTTACACAAGCTTTGACAGAACAGGTTATCTTTTCTCCTGCTCAGGCAACTTCAAAGAAAACCTTGAAATTCTTCTCGACTTTGTTCAGAACCCTTATTTCACTCAGGCAACCGTTGAGAAAGAGCAGGGTATCATCGGTCAGGAGATCGATATGTATAAGGATATCCCGGACTGGGAAGTTATGTTCAATTGCCTTCGTAATATGTATCACAACCTGCCCGTAAGAATCGACATCGCAGGTACTCAGGAGTCAATCGCACAGATTACGGCTGATATGCTTTACGATTGCTACAATAATTTCTACAATCTCAACAATATGGTTCTTGCCGTTGCCGGTAACACGACTGTCGAAGAGGTTCTTGAGGTTGCAGACAGAGTTCTTAAACCCGTTGAAGGAAAAATGGCTCAGCGTAAAATCATCAAGGAGCCAAAGGAAGTCAAGTCTGATTACTGCGAGAAAAAGCTCTCTGTTGCAACTCCGCAGTTTATGCTTGGCTTCAAAGAAGAATGGGACACCCCTGAAAGAACCGCAAAAGAAGAAATCGCAATGGAAATCCTTCTCGATATGATTTCAGGTCCGTCAACTGACCTTTACAGACGTATTTTTGACGCTAATCTTATCAACAACAGCTTCGGCTTTGAATATTTTACAGGCTTCGGCTATTCTTGCGTACTCTTTGCAGGTGAAAGTAATGACCCGAAGGCTGTAAGCGAAGAAGTCAAAAAAGAAATCAGACACTTCCGTGAAAACGGTTTTGACGAAAAGGTTTTCGAGCGCACAAAGAAAAAGCTTTACGGCAGAATGATCATGGGCATGAACGACGTCGACGGTCTTGCAAATAATATGGCTGTTTCATTCTTTGCAGGGGAAGACGTTTTCACAGACTTTGAAACTTATAAAAACGTAACTGTTGAAGATATCAGAGATCTCCTTGACAAGACTCTTGACGAAAACTTCAGCACACTTTCCGTAATTTTACCAAATAATTGAGGTGACACGCATGTACGAATCAACTGAAGTTTATTTTAACGGTCTGTCCGACAGTTTTACCGTTTCCCCTATCCTTGCCGATTTCACACTCTTCGGCACTAATTTTACTATCCGCTGGTACGGTGCAATTATCGCTTTCGGATTTTTACTCGCAGTCCTTTTCGGTGGTCGAACGGCTTACAAGTGGAAGATAAGCCTTGACAAAATGCTCGACGTGCTCATTTACGGTACAATTTTCGGCATCATCGGCGCAAGACTATATTATTGTATCTTCAAATGGGATCTTTATAAAGATAATCCTCTCGATATTTTCGCCGTATGGGAAGGCGGACTGGCAATCTACGGCGGCATCATCGGCGGACTTGCAGCTGCCTTTGTGGTCTGCAAGGTACGCAAGATGAATTTCTGGAATCTTCTCGATATGGCATCGATGAGCCTTCTTATCGGTCAGGGTATAGGCCGTTGGGGTAACTTTGCAAATCAGGAAGCTTTCGGAACAAACACTGACCTGCCCTGGGGTATGTGGAGCAGTAAAACTGCTTCTTACATAATCAGCCATCAGGCAGAGTTTGAAGCCAACGGAATCACAATGGATCCGAATAAGTTTGTTCACCCGACATTCCTTTACGAGTCAATCTGGTGCCTTCTCGGCTTCTTTGTACTTTACCTTATCTGTAAGAAGTTCCGCAAATTCAGCGGTCAGATTTTCCTTTGCTACGGTGTTTGGTACGGACTTGAAAGAGCTGTTGTAGAAGGTCTTCGTACAGACAGTCTTTACATAACCGGTACTACATTGCGCGTTTCACAGGTTCTTTCTGCAGCACTCGCCCTCACCTGCTTTATAATACTCGTAGTTCTGCTTCGCAAGTATATAAAGAACCCTAAGCCTATCGACGGCATTGATTTCTTCCTTGAAGAAGAGCTTAGAAAAGAAGCTGAAGCAAGAGGCGAAACTGTCGAAAAGAAAAAATCAAAACTTTTTCAGAAAAAAACAAAACCAGAAGCAACAGAAACCGAAAGCGAGGAGAAACAGGATGTATAAATTAATAAGCGGTAAAGAAGTGTCCGAGGCTGTAAAGCTTCGTGTTGCTGACGAAGTCAAAGAGCTTAAATCGAACGGAATCGAACCCTGTCTTGCAGTTATCCTTGTCGGTGATGATCCGGCCTCAAGAGTTTACGTTAACAATAAAAAGAAGGCTTGTGAATTCTGCGGAATCCGTTCACTCGAATATGTTCTCCCTGCAGAAACAAAAGAAGAGGAACTCATTGAACTTGTAGAAAAGCTCAATAATGACAAATCAGTAAATGGTATTCTCTGTCAGCTTCCCCTTCCTGAGCATCTTGACGAGAAAAAAGTGCTCAATCTCATAAAACCCGAAAAAGACGTCGATGCATTCCACCCCGAAAACGTAGGTCACATTATGATCGGTGACTTCAATTTTCTTCCCTGCACTCCCGCAGGAATCATGGAAATGTTCCGTTTTGAAAACATTGACCTTGACGGTAAAAACTGTGTTGTAATCGGCAGAAGTAACATCGTAGGCAAGCCTATGGCAATGCTTATGCTCAAGGAAAATGCGACTGTTACTATCTGTCACTCACGTACAAAGAATCTCAAGGAAATCGTTGCAGGTGCAGACGTGGTTGTCGCAGCGGTCGGCAGACCTAACTTTGTGACAGCCGATATGGTTAAGGACGGTGCGGTTAT
>JAZRNG010000123.1:0-2907 GCA_045648065.1 Acutalibacteraceae bacterium
AATCAAGCTCGGTATCGCTCCCATCGGTTGGACAAACGATGATATGCCTGACCTCGGCGGTGAAATCACATTTGAACAGTGTGTAAGTGAAATGGCACTTGCAGGCTATAAGGGTTGCGAAATCGGTAACAAATATCCCAAGACAGTTGAAGGTATGCACGAATACCTCGACATCAGAGGACTTGAAATTGCTAACCGTTGGTTCTCATCTTTCATTCTTACAAAGCCCTTTGAAGAAGTTGAAAAAGATTTCAGAGAAAACTGTGAGTTTCTTAAGGGTTGCGGTGCAAAACGCATCGGCGCTTCAGAGCAGAGCTACAGCATTCAGGGTCAGATGGAAACACCTGTTTTCGAGAAGAAGTACGTTATGAACGATGAAGAGTGGAAGAAGTTCACAGACGGTCTTTCAAAGCTCGGTAACATCGCTAAGGAATACGGTATCACTCTCGTTTATCACCACCATATGGGTACAGTTGTTCAGACAGCTGAAGAAATCGACAAGATGATGGATATGTGCGATCCCGATGCAGTTTACCTCCTTTTTGATACAGGTCATCTTGCATACTGCGGTGAGGACTATATGGCTGTTCTTAAGAAGTACGCTAAGAGAATCAAGCACGTTCACCTTAAAGATATCCGTCCTGAAATCGTAGCTAAGGTTAAGGCTGAGAGCCTTTCATTCCTTCAGGGCGTTCGTCTCGGTGCATTCACAGTTCCCGGTGACGGCACAATCGACTTCAAGCCTGTATTTGACGTTCTTGATGAGGCTGATTACGAAGGTTGGATGCTCGTAGAAGCTGAGCAGGATCCCGCAATCGCAAATCCGTTCAAGTACGCTAAGATGGCAAGAGAATATATCGCCGAAAAAGCAGGTATCTAAAGGAGAAATATAAAATGGCTGAAAAAATCAAGTATTTTGTCAACGGTCAGTACGTTGAATCAAAAACAGATAAATATTACGACCTTGTAAACCCCAGCACAGGTGAGGTTATCGGATATGCACCTAACTGTACTGCTGAAGAGGTTGAAGAGGCAATCGCAGCAGCTAAGGCTGCATATCCCGCATGGAGTGCTACTCCTGCAATCAAGAGAGCTCAGATCATGTACAAGGTACGTGACCTTCTTATGGAGCATATGGAAGAGCTCACACAGCTCGTTGCTGAAGAAAACGGCAAGGTTTGGAGCGAAGCTGAGGGTGACGTGCTCAAAGCTAAGGAAGGTACAGAGCTTGCAACTCAGGTTCCGTCACTTATGATGGGCGAAAGCACAATGGATGCTTCAAAGGGTTATGACACAGTTCTTTACCGTGAATCAATGGGTGTTTTCGCAGGTATCGTTCCTGTTAACTTCCCTGCTATGATTCCTTTCGGTTGGATGGCTCCCGTTTGCCTTGCAACAGGTAACACAATGGTTCACAAGGCTGCAAGCCTTACACCGAGAACAGCTCTCAGAATTGCAGGTCTTTACAAAGAAGCAGGTGTTCCCGACGGTGTTATCAACATCGTTACATGCTCAAGAAACGAAATCAACGTTCTTCTTGACAGCCCTGACGTTAAGGGTATCACATTCGTTGGTTCAACTCCTGTCGGTAAGCTCATTTACGAAAGAGCTGCAAAGGCAGGCAAGAGAGTTCAGGCTCTCTGTCAGGCAAAGAACCACGCTCTCGTTCTTGAAGACACTCCGATTGAAAGAACAGCTGCAGGTGTTATCAACTCAGCTTTCGGTTGTGCAGGTCAGAGATGTATGGCACTCTCCTGCTGTGTTGTTCAGGAAAGCATTGCTGACGCTTTCGTTGCAGAGCTTGTAAAGCAGGCTAAGGCTATCAAGGTAGGCCCCGGCTATGATAAGACTTCAAAGCTCGGACCAATCACATACAAGAAGCACTATGATGAAGTTATCGCAGACATCAACAAGGGTGTTGCTGAGGGTGCAGAGCTTGTTCTCGACGGTAGAAACTGTGTTGTTGAAGGCTATGAAAACGGCTTCTATGTAGGCCCGACAATCTTTGATAAAGTTACTCCCGAAATGACAATCGGTGACGAAGAAGTATTCGGTCCCGTTCTTTGCATCAAGAGAGTCAAGACTTTCGAAGAAGGTCTTAAGCTTATGAACTCTAACCCCTATGCAAACGGTTCAGTTATCTTCACACAGAACGGCTACTATGCACGTGAGTTCACACGTCATACAGACGGCGGTATGGTTGGCGTTAACGTTGGTATCCCCGTGCCGATCGGATTCTTCCCCTTCGCAGGTCACAAAGATTCATTCTTCGGTGATCTTCACTGCCTCGGCAAGGATTCATACAGATTCTTCACAGAAAGCAAGTGTGTAACAACACGTTGGTTCGACGAAGAAGAAATGAAGAAAACAGAAGTTTCCACTTGGGACGGCACAATCTGAGTAAATAGTATAAAGGAGTATAAAGCTATGATTAATGTTGGTATTATCGGCGCAGGCCGTATCGGTAAGGTTCATTGCGAATCAATTATGAGATATGTTAAGAATGCTACAGTTAAGGCTGTTGCTGATCCTTTCCTCAATGACGAAACAATCGAATGGGCAAAGGGTCTCGGCATCGAAGAGTTCTACACAGACTATCACAAAATCCTTGAGGATAACGATATTCAGGCTGTTCTTATCTGCTCTTCAACAGACACACATTCAACAATTTCTCTCGAAGCTATCGCAGCAGGTAAGCACATTTTCTGCGAAAAGCCCATTGACCACGATGTAAACAAGATTCTTGAAGTTAAGGCTGCTCTTGACAACAGCAACGTTAAGTATCAGGTAGGCTTCAACCGTCGCTTTGACCACAACTTCAAGGCTGCAAGAAAGGCTGTTGAAGGCGGTCAGATCGGTGACCTTAACATCCTTAAGGTTTGCTCAAGAGACCCCGGTGCTCCTCCG
>JAZRNG010000124.1:0-21193 GCA_045648065.1 Acutalibacteraceae bacterium
ATTGGAAATGCAGCAATGTTTATTCCGAGTGGAATCGTTTTGCCATTTGTATATAAACGACTTAATTCATTTTGGAAGGTTCTTTTGGCAGGTATCGGTATTTCTCTTTGCATAGAAATTATTCAATTGCCATTTAGCGTGAGGGCGACAGATATAGATGATTTAATCTTGAACAGCATCGGCGTAATCGTCGGGTACGGGATTGTTACATTAATAAGATGCTTTAGAAGAACAAAACAATAAATTCCAATTTGTCGAACAGCACTGCCACAATACTTTTGGTCGTTTTTACCCCTACTTATACACCGTTTAGTCGCTCTTTCGCAAGAGAAGAAATCACTCAACCGAGTGGTTTCTTCTTTTTTTCTTTGGTGTATTGAAAAGGCTCTCACCTGCCACACCTCGTTAGTTGACACCGTGGCTGTTAACTGGTTCGCAGGCTTGCTCGGTTTCTTTGTCTCAGCTATTGACACTACAGATGTAAGTATATATAATTGTGCTGTATCCAATGATACGGAGGGAATTTTATGAAAAAATTATTTTGTGATATCTGCAACAGTGATCTGGAAATGAAATCCGATGGACAGGGTGCTGTTTGTAAATCTTGCGGAATGACTTATCCTACTGCACGTCTCAGAGAAATGTTAAACAGTCAGCAAACTGTACAACAATCGGATGAATGTGTCGCTACTGATACTGATATTTCTGCTTCGGAAAACGAAACACTTAAAGGTGCCAGCGATTGTTGGTTTGCTGCTACGTATAATAAACCTAAACCGTTTGTGATGCTAATCGAGGATGCATTTGAAATTAAAGGACGCGGTATGGTTGTAACCGGATATGTAGATAGTGCACCGGTGCATCGCGGCGATGTTGTTGGCATTATCAGAATGAATGGAATGCACCTTGCTGCAAAGGTTATGGGAATTGAAAGTAATAAAACCCTGTTAGACAGTGCAAATCCGGGCGAGGCTGTTGGCATTTTGCTGGACGGAGTAAATCCCGGTCAAGTTTTCTCAGGTGATGTATTGACTTCTTTGGGTTCTCCCATACAGTCTGTGACTGACTATTATCTGCCGATTCGTTGCAGTGGTTGCGGTTCTGTCATCCGTGCTATCAAACCAATCCGTATCCACGCTGTTAACTGCCCTTCGTGCAACTCCGTAGTTAAAATTCTGTAATTTTCAGGAGCTTATGCTTCTCAATATTTTAACGAGATACCCAACAGGGTATCTCGTTTTTTTAAAGAAATTTAACAATGTAGTAACTACCGTGGGTTGTTACTCGGGAGTTTTTGACAGTAAATATTATTTACTCGACCGTATAATCAAGTGTACCTACTTGTCTCCAGACGTTATTACGGTAGATGAAAATACGGATTTCGTTGAGGCCGTCTTCGTTCATCCATGCCTTGCCCTTAAAGTGTCTGTTTCCGTCCACGTCAATAGCGCTGTATGTAACCGTAACTGAAGTGTTGTCAGGCATTTTGAACATTACTTTTTCTGTCTTTTCGTCCGCTATGATTGTTGCCGAGACAGGGCCTTTTTTGCCTGATGTTGAAGAAAGTTCCATTGAAACAATGGGATTATATTTTTCAATCGTGAAAGGATACTTTGCTCTGTCCCACTTGCCGTTTTCTTTGCCGCGGACATTGATTTCAACACCGACACTCATATTTGAATGAATCTGCCATACCTCATAATCAAGTTCACGGCTCATATCACTGACTTTTTCGCCCTTGGCATTATAACTTGTTATCGAAACATTTTTATTGTATCTGTCATAAGTTCTTGTGCCACCGTCCGGTTCGATAAACTGAATCATCTGCTTTCTGTTTTTTACCGTCACAGTGAAATCCTTGTGTGTATCTTCCTGCTGAATGTATGTAACATCAGTGATGTATTTAACTATCGTAAGGTCTTCAACCTCCACGCTGAAAGTGCCGACTGCCTCGTTTTCTTCATTTTTAGCATCGTTTTCAAAATGAATAAGATAAGTTTCGCCTGCCTGCAACTCTGCAGTTACATCAAAATCAAGGTCACTGTCTACGCTCATAGTTGAAAAACCTTTGCTTGTTATAACACAACCTGTATAATCACAAATTGTTATGTTAGGAACTGCTCCGTTTTCAAGCTCGGAAGTGAAACGATATTTACCTGAATAATCGGGAATAAATTCATAGACATCCTTGTGTGAAACGTGCGGTCTGTGACCCGGTTTTATAGGTTCAATATCAACGGGTTCAATTCGTACACTTACTGTTGAAGGCAAGAAACATTCTGCCAATCCCGGCTCCATTTTATCGAAAACTTTTAATTCTTCCTTGATTTTACTCGTTGCATCAGACAGTTTAATTTCTATCGGTTTATTAGCCCTTGCGTTTACATACATAAATTCTCTGACTTCTGTGTCAAGAAACTTCATTATCTGATTAAAGCTAAGTATCCACCAACTCGTTTCATCAGATGTTGCAATAAAGCCTTCGCCTAAAAGTTTATCTGAATGAGCCTTATTGCAAATCTGCACATCAACAGCAGATCTTGCACCGCCTTCAACAATAATTTTATAATTTCCTGACTGCTTCGGAGTGAAAGTCAAAATCTTCACTTCGTCTGCCGTGAGAGAAACCTCCGTGGTTTCGTCAGTCTCGGTTTCAATCGTAGGAATGAATGTTTCAAGGTCAGTAGTTACCAACGACTCATAACTCTTTACATCTGCTCCTCTGAATTCATCCACAACATAGGAAGAAATATCCTTAACGGTGCCGTCAGTTTTTTCAATTCTCCATTCGCAGAACGGAGAATTTTCAGGATCACCCTCGGCCACTATACTGAAAGCACTGAAATATCCTCTCTGGTCAAAATAACCGTTTTCATCAAAAATGTCTTCGCTTAAAACTTCAAACTTAATATTGAAAAACACAACACCGTTAAGTGCAATCGCTTTATCAATATTAATTTCAACCAAGATGTAGTTGTATGTCACTCCGTTATATGTGTATTCATCAATCTTGGTTATTTCTGATGTTGACAGTTCATAAAAACCTTTGTTGCCCATAATAACATCAACAGGTTTTAAAAGCTCCGCATTATAACGGAAAGCCATAGTTATTATAGAATCTGCATCATAGTCGTTATCCAAAAAAGTTCTGTACGAAGGAGTAGAACAGGTTATAGGGAAATAAGCATAATCTCCGTTTCGGGTGTGAGTAACACTTGAACCTACGTAGATGTTTCTGTCTATCTCCTGCGCTGCCGAAGTGCCGACCGTTGCGATTGATAGCATCATAATAATTACCAAAAATAATGACAAAATCTTCTTCATAAATTAATCTCCTTTACAAATTATTAAATTTCAGACTTTAAACTATTTTTAACCACCTCATTTATTTCGTCCTTTATTAAGTAGTCAGCCAAAAGAGGAAATGTAACATAGAAATTCCTGATTTTTTTCACTTTTAATATAATCTTTGCAAAATTTAATCACAATGTCTTTTGACGAACTACGGGAAAAGTGTGTCGAAACGCAAGAATCGTAAAATCCTTTTCCTTGAAAAATTATATAGCACAGAATATGAAAAAGTAATGCCAAATGCAAAACTATGCAAAAAAACGACAAAATTATTAATTAAATAATTTGATTATGAGACTTTTATTTATCTGCAGTTTAATGGCTTCAGGTATTTTTGTATCAAAACCCGAAAACGAAATTTAAACTTAATTGTATTGAATTATCATCAATGAATGTTATAATATAATCAACAAATAATTTTGGAGAAATGTTATGGATATAAGATTAATAAAACCTGAAGAGGCAGCAGATTACCACAGAATATCAGCGGCATCTTTTATATGGAAATTCAATATTGAAGAGGATAATAAGGTTGAAATGCCTGTTCTCGGAGCTTTTCACGAGGACAAGCTGATCGCAGGAGTCGAGTTGTTTGATTTTAAATGCAACTACTGCGGAAATCTGATCAATACTCTTGTTCTCAGCGGAGTGTGCAGTCAGCCCGAATACCGTGGAATGGGTGCGGTAAGAGCGATCTTTGATGAGGTAGGTAAGACGGCTGTGGAAAATGGAATTGTGGCAGGATTTTTGTCACCTTTTTCGATAAAGTACTATGAAAAATTCGGTTTCGCTAATCTTAACCGTGTTTTCACTATCAGCGTACCTTTCGCAAATCTTACACACATCCCTCACGGTAATGACGTGGAGCTTTACACAGGTGAACAGCTTGATGAATTATGTGAGCTTCACAATAAATGTGTTTTCCGTGAAAATCTTATGACCCTCAGGGAGGATAAAAAGCATTTTTGTCAGCAGCCTTTAGAAGAAGCTGATTATACTTACATTCACCGCACACCTTCGGGTGAAGCAGACGGTTATGTCCGTTTCACGGTTAAGCGTCCCGATGAGCTCGTGGCAGAAGAGCTCTTTGTTCTGTCACCTGAAGCTCTTAAAGGAATCGTAGGTTTTCTGCGCAATTACGATGGAATCGTGAAAACTCTCGTAGTGAAAAAACAGTATCAGGGATCACCGTTTGCTTGCCTTGCAGACAGAATTGACGGTGTGACCTGGAAAAATGAAGGCGGATACGCAGGCAGAATTTATGATCTTAAAAAGCTGCTTGAAAATAACGTGTATCCTGAAAAGTACGGAAAATTCAGCATAATGAGTATCGATACCTTTGAGCAGAATCAAGGTATTTTTGATGTGGAATATCAGAACGGCAAAGCAACTGTTTCCTGCAGAAAAGACGGCGATTATGACATAGAACTTACAGCGCCTGCTGCTGCAAGACTGCTTCTTGCAGGTGAAGGTCATACCGCACAGACAGCGGTTTATATCGACGGTGTAAAGCTCATAAACAGTGCAGAGGATTTCTTCAGGGCTTTTCCGTATCGAGCAACAAGATTTATTGATAGCTTCTGGTCGATTTAAGGCTTGTTTTTGTTTGATAAAAGTTTAAAGAGGTATATTAATGAAAAAATTAAGTCTCAACGGTTGCTGGCAAGGTGAATGCTTTGACGCAGACGGAACCAAAAAATTTGATTTTTCAGGTAATGTGCCGGGATGCGTACATACTGACCTTGCAGGGAAATATATTCCTAAAGACATATTTTACCGAAACAATGCTGATGAATGTGAGTGGATTGAAACCTGTGACTGGCGGTATACAAAGGAGTTTTCAATCAGCGAACTACCCTCTAAAGCTGTGCTTGTCTTTGAAGGACTTGATACTTATGCGGACATATTACTTAACGGCAATCCGATCGGTTCGGTTGATAATATGTTTGTTTCTCATTCTTTTGGCGTTGCAGACTTTCTCAACGAGGGAAAAAACACTCTCTCGGTTCATTTCCGTTCGCCGATCCGTGAAGTCGAAGGTCAGGAGAGACGTGACGGTGCATTTACTACGGAACGCATGCATACAAGACGTATCCAATGCACATACGGTTGGGACTGGGTTGCAAGGTTTGTGACCTGCGGAATCTGGCGTGATGTTTATCTCGATATGACGGACGGATTCAACGTAAAGAGTGCTTATATTTACACAGAGCAGATTTTTGAAAGCTCTGCACAGATAGTAGTCGAAACAGAATTTGAAAATTACCGTTGCGGTAAGGTTGTGGAAATCGAAATCTTCGCTCCTGACGGAGAAAGGGTTTACTGTCACCGTAAATTCTGCAAAGAGCCGTTTTTAAAGGAATACATCGATCTTCCCAAGGCGAAGCTCTGGTATCCGACAGGCTACGGTGATCAGCCGATTTATACGCTTAAAATTTGCGGAAAAGAGTTTACCTTCGGAATCCGTACTGTTGCAGTTCTTCAGCTGCCTGACGAAAAGGATAGTCCGTACTACCGCAAGTGTCTTGAGATCAAAGACAGCGTCAGCGGTGAGATTTATGATAAAAATGAAGATTTTTCCGGGTTTCAGTTGCTTGTGAACGGGACTCCGATTATGTGTAAGGGTGCAAACTGGGTACCCTGTGAGCCTTTCCCGTCCGCAGAGAAGGATGAAAAGATTACTGAAATTCTCGGTCTTGCAGCTGAAGCAGGTGTCAATATGCTTCGTGTATGGGGTGGAGGAATCTTTGAAAAGCAACATTTTTATAATGAATGTGACCGCCTGGGAATTCTTGTCACTCAGGACTTCCTGATGGCGTGCGGTCACTATCCTGAAGAAAAAGCCGAGTTTATCGCTCAGTTACGCAAAGAAACGGAGTTTGCCGCATATGCTCTGAGAAACCATCCTTCTCTTGTGTGGTGGTCAGGCGACAATGAAAACGCTGTCTGGGGCAGCGATGAAGCCGAGGATTACAAGGGCAGAACAGCTATCCACGAAGGGATAATGCCCGTACTCAATCGACTTGACCCCAAGCGTAGGTTTATGCTTTCAAGTCCTTGCGGAGGCAACACCTACGCATCCAAGACAGTCGGCACGACTCATAACACACAGTATCTCGGCGATTCTATCTTTCCGTATATCCTCGATACAGATATGACGGACTACAAGGAATTTTTTGGCTCTCTGCTTGCACGCTTCATCGCTGAAGAACCGACGCTCGGAGCTGTTTCTCTGCCGTCGCTCCGCCGCTTTATGACGGATGACGATATATTTAATTCGGACGAAATGTGGAACTATCACACTAAGGGCAATCCGGGTCTGTCTTTCACACTTTTTGATTTGTTGCAGGACTTTTCGGGCAAGGTTCTCGGAGAGTTTAAAAACGGTGCAGACAGATACTTCAAGCTCAGATACAGTCAGTTTGAGTGGATCAGGGTGTCTATGGAAAATATCCGCAGAAACAGAGGATTTATCAACGGCATCGTATACTGGATGTGGAATGACTGCTGGCCTGCTTCAAGCGGTTGGGCATTTGTTGATTATTACTGCCTGCCAAAGGCATCCTTCTACAGCTTCAAACGCTGTGCAAAACCGCTTCTTGCATCAGTTGAAAAAACGGACAGATACGCAATTTATCTGTGCAACGACGGACTTTCGGAAAAACAGGTTACGCTGTCCTTGAGCTTTGTGCAAGACGGAAAAGTAACACCGATCACACAGTCAGATGCACTCATACCTGCATCGACATCCGAAAAGGTATTTTTTCTACCGGTTTCCTATGTGCCCGAAGATGCTGTGCTTATCTGTGACGTGATGAGCGAAGGGGAGCTTGCGGACAGAGCGTTCTTTAAGTCAGGTACGTTGCCTGTAGTGCCGACGGATGCGGTCAGGGTAGTCTCGCAAAACGAAAACTCAATTACGGTTACTGCGGACAGATACGTCCACGCCGTTGAGCTTGAAGGTGAATTTGTCTTTGAGGACAACTATTTTTCACTTTTACCCGACGAAAAAAGAACAGTCACCTTCCGTCCGTGTTCAGGAGCGAAGGGTGATACTGTCTCGGTGTCAGGATATACGGTTGAGCCTTTCTGACGGTAACCCATAATACACAGAGTTAATTTTATCGAAAAGAGGAAAGTATGATGTTCAGTCTTATTAAAAACTTTTTTTCCGCTTTGTTGGCTTTGATTACTTTTGCGGCACCTTTCGGGGATACACAGCTGCCTGAGCGTAAATGTGCGCCTGAATTCAGCGGTACATTTCTTCAGTCCTGGATGAGCAGTACATGGGATTCTGAACGTTGGGAGGCAGAGGTTGAGTGTATGCAGCGTGACGGAGTTGAATATCTCGTCTTGCAGGATCTTGCGAATATGGATGCAGACGGAAACTGGACTGTTTACTATGACAGTACGATTCCTGCCTTTGACGGTGCTACATTCGGAGGAGACGTCGTAAATGCGGCTCTTGAAGCATGTAAGGGTACGGATATCAAGATTTTTGTCGGTCTTACGATGTTTGATTCGTTCTGGCTGACCGGTAATTTTACGGGAGAGTATATGTCCGTTTGTGATATTACGGCCGATATGCTTGAAGATATCTATGACAGTTACTATTCTGTCAGTCCCGAAAACTTCTACGGATGGTATTTTACACTTGAGATAAATAATCAGATAAATTGCGGTCCGCTTATGGGCAAGATGGTAAAGGGCTTTAATACCGTGCTTGACAGAGCGACCGAGGTCGACCCTGACCTGCCGATGATGATAAGTCCGTACACCGCACATTACCTCGACCTCGGAGATGTAGCGACTTACTCTCAATGGCTTACTTTCTTTGAAAATGCCGAATTCAGAGACGGTGACATCGTCGCACCGCAGGATGCGGTAGGTGCTGACTGGGTTGAGGAAGATGACCTTGTGAAAATCTGGGAAATGTACTCTGAGGCGGCAAAAAAAGCTGATGCAGACATTAAACTCTGGGCGAACTGTGAAAATTTTGATATTGCGACAGGACCGAGCATCCTCGGCGGTACGGTTCTTCGCCCTGAGACGGAAAATATCGAGTCCGTCACGGCAACTATCGACCGTTTTGTAATGCAGATGGACGTAGCATCACGCTACTGTGAAAATATAATCACGTTTTCATACTCTCACTACTATTCACCGAATCTTGTAAAGAGTATGTACATCGAAACCTACCGTGATTATGTAGAGAACGGTTACGTGCTCGAAACAGAAGAACCCACAGCTCCGTCAGCGGCAACAGCTTTTTGCGATGAAAACGGTGTGACATTAAGCTGGGAGGCTTCTGAGGATAACTTCGGTATCGCTTACTACCGTATATGCAAAAACGGTGAGTTTCTCACACGTGTGGAAAATTACAAGTGGGACTATCCTCTGACGGTAACTGATGCCGAGGGTACTGTGGGGGATACGTATACGATCGTGGCTGTCGATGCTGCGGGAAACTGCTCACAGACAGAACAGTTCATCGGTTAAAGACAGATATATAAAAGAAAAATCCTGTGGGTTTCCACAGGATTTTTTATATGATATGACTTATCAGTCCAGAAGGCTTTCGTATGCTTCAAACATTACAGTTGCTTCCTTTTCTCCGAGCGAGAGAAGCTCCTGATAGTGACCGAATGCAAGTGCCATACTGTAATCGTTTTCGGGGACGATGTATCCGACTGCATCGTTTGCAAGGCCGAATACGATGACGTCATCACCGAAGATTTCACAAAGGGTCTTTCCTTCATAATCCTCTTCTTTGACGGAACCATCCGCTGTAAGAGCATTACCGCCGTAGATGAGGTCTGTACAGATTTCACCGGGAACGAAGACAACTTTGACATCTTTACCCATTTCCATATAACCGATTTCAGTAGTTACGTAGTAGTCACTTTCTGTCTTCTTGATGAGATAGTTTACCACGCCGAGTTTGCCTGCTGCCTGGATAACGGGGTTAGTGACGTGAACTTCGACCTGAGCGATTTTGATATTGAGGATAGGATCGACCTGAGTTTCTTCGACGGGCACCCAACCCTCGTACCACGGTGTGTAGTTGTGTCCTTCGGTCTGTTCTGCAGTAAGGTTGAGGCTCATGAGGTAATCGTCAGCGAGGATTTCTTCCTCGGTCATCGTCATACCGAGAACCATTTTACCGATTTCTCTGCCGTAGTTTGCCGCGATATCAACACGTCTGTCAGCTTTTGCGCTGATTCTGCCGATGTAGATACCTGCGATCGAACCGTTGAAGAACATAAAGTTGTAGCCTGCGTTGGTGATGGTTTCGCCTATGTAGTAAATGTAGTCACCCGAAACACCGTGTCCCTTTGTGGGATCATCTTCTGTAGCGAGTCCGACGACATCGGGATGTGCGGACATATTTACGATGATAGTCGGAGTTACGGATGCGTCATAGGGAGTGAAAACGAAACGCTTGAGCTCCGAGTCAAGAGAGTCGCAGGACGGTCTGTTTTTATTGCTGAAATATTTTTCACCGATGTCTTTTCTTGCGAAAGTCATTGTGCCTTCTTCCATTGAATCCACAGCTTCTGTGATAGCGTCACATACTGCAGAGTAGAAAAACTCCATATATTCGGGGTCGGTACCCTGTTCTGTTTCGATTATACCTGTAAAAGCACTGAAGATGTTTTTGGGCCACTTGCGGAAAATGTCAGTCCAGAGTCCCTGAGTGTCGATACCTGAGTGAGTGTGAGTCGCAAAAAGATTGATAGAGTTGATATCATTGTCATCAGCAAAATCCTGAAGAAGACCTCTGATGTGTCTGATGTCACCGTTTGAAACGCCGATAGAGTCGATCGTTGCAAAAACTGCAGTACCTCTGCCTGAACCGTCATTGAGAGCGATGACACGTACCTTCATATCGTCGAGGATTTCACGTACGTCATTTGTGAAAAGGTTCTGTTCGCTGATAAATCCGCCGCAGAAAAGATTGTAGTCTTCCCAGTTTTCAGGCACGAGACTTGCGCTGCTCTGACCGAGAGACCAGTCTGCACCGACAGCGGCTTCGTCGATGAATTCAGCAGTGCCTTCGTAGAAATTATCGTAAACGTATTCGTCCTCATCTATGAACTTGTCGTTTTCTCTGAGGAAAATATTTACAATGCCTACGATGTCTTCAAAAACTGTGCCGATTACTCTTGCTATTGTTTTTGTAACCGGATCTGATGATGATTCAAAATCAATAGCGGCAACGGGTGTGGTGGCGACTGAGAAAACCATCACGAATGCCAGCGCAAAAGATAACGCTTTTTTCTTCATAATTCTGCCTCCTGATTTAAGAGAATTAATAACAAATATAATGTTATATAAGCAAAATATCACAGAAAATGTCTGTTGTCAAGGGTCACGGGTCAGTCTTTCAGCGATAACCCATACCGTGTAATGACCGTACATATCTGACGGACTGTTTGCACGGGTGTAAAAAATATATCAGCTGAATATGTGTTGCAATCTGAGTTTTGCGGTGATATAATATAGCAGAAAATTCCGGAAGGGAGAATGAAAAATGGCAGAAAGAAAACAAAATAAATTCAATGTACAAAAGCTGGCGTTCGGTGGAATACTGACTGCGTTGGTAGTAGTTTTACAGATGTTGGGCACATTTGTTAAGTTCGGACCGTTTGCTATATCACTCGTTCTGATACCCATAGTGCTTGGTGCGGCACTCTGTGACTACAAAGTCAGCACATGGCTTGGCTTCGTTTTTGGTGTGGTAGTTCTTTTGTCTGGAGATGCGGCGTTATTTTTCGGATATAACGCCACGGGAACGATAATAACTGTTCTTCTAAAAGGAACACTTTGCGGACTTGTCGCGGGTCTTGTTTATAAAGCCCTTGCAAAGAAAAACCGTTATCTTGCGGTTATTGTTGCCGCGTTGGCTTGTCCGATTGTGAATACGGGAGTCTTCCTTCTCGGCTGTGTTGTCTTCTTCTTCGACACTATTAAGGAATGGGGCTTGGCAAACGGGTTTGAAAACGCAGCTCAGTTCCTCATCGTCGGCATGGTAGGTGTGAACTTCCTTGTCGAGCTTGCAGTAAACATCTTCCTTTCTCCTATCGTTGTAAGACTGCTTGATTTTAGCAAAAAGATTAATAAATGACAAATAAGACCTTCCACAAGAGGAAGGTCTTATTTTTATCTCTTTTTTACTTTTTTCAATGTTACTTCGTTTGCGATGTAAACTCCCGCACAAAGAGCGAGGAGGACAAACGGCATAATTTTAAAGGATATCAGCGTAGCCGCATAGCCTAAAACGAGCTGAATCGCAAAGCCTGTAGCGTACGCTCCGCCCATGTGATATCCCGTAAGGTCGGCAGAGTACGTGGTGCCGAAACGTTCGGGTACGCTGTGCAGTATACTTGGAAAGATCGGTCCGAATCCTGTTCCGATAAGCAGGAATCCGACAAGAGAAAATTTTCCCAGAGGAAGGGCAAAAACAATTATACCCACAAGAGCAGTTACAATACCTGCACGGATGAGTGTTTTGTCGCTGAGTTTCATTGATGCAAAGCCTGCGATGATTCTGCCGAGCATAATTCCGCCAAAGTAAAGCGAAACCCATTTTGCAGCTTCATCCGGTGCGATGAGAAAAGTGTTGACTGCATAGGTCGCTCCCCACGTGCCGAGCGAAAATTCCATACCACAGTAAAGACCCATTGAAAGAATGCTTGTGGGAACACCCTTGATCTTAAGAAGATCAATAAGTCTGCCGCCGCCCGCCTGAGAAGTGTCTTCCTTCGAAACAATACTCTTTTCAACCTTGTCCCATTTTTTAAGGAAAAGGAAAATCACAACTGTTATTGAAAGCTGGAGCAACGCAACAACACGATAACCCATTCGCCAGCTGCTGAGTTCCTCTGAGAGGAAAGCAGACATAATCAGAGGGCTTATCGTGACGCCGAGACCCCAACAGCAGTGAAGCCAGTTCATATGACGTGCTTTATAGTGAAGCGAAACGAAATTGTTAAGTCCCGTGTCGATAGCACCTGCACCGTAGCCGAGAATGACCGTAAAAATCATAAAAACAATGATGTTCGGTGAAAAGCTCATCCCCACAAGTGCGGCAGCCGTCATGAAGGTTGAAACGAGAGTAACCCTGGCTGTTCCGAATTTACGGAGCATTTTACCTGCGACGAAGCTCACACCGCCCGTGCAAACACCTGTTATGATGCCGTAATAGGAAGCAAAGCTTTCAGCAATTCCGAAATCCTTGTGTGTAACGGGCCAGGCTGCACCGAAAAGTGAATCGGGCAGACCGAGCGAAACGAAAACGATGTATATAACAATTAGTAAAGCTGCCATTTGAAAAGATCCTTATTTATAATGCTTATTTATGCTGATAAACTCTTACGTAATCGACGATGAACTCAGCGGTTTCGTCTGTGTCCATACTCATTTCACCAACGCCGTGACGGTCAGCCCAGGCAATACCGTTTTCACCTGCAACCTCGCAGGAGAGGATGAGATATTCGGGATTCTGTGAAACTCCGCCCTTTGAAAGTCTGCCTGTTTCAACACCGTTGATGTAGAAAATGTATTCTTCCGGGGTCCACTCAAGACCGTAGGTGTTATACTGCTCATAGGGGTTGTCAACCCACCATTTTCCGATGCTTGCACTCTGCTGCCCTTCGCCGTAGCCGTCATAATGAATACCGCTGATAACAGCTCCGCCTGCTCCCCACCAGTTGTCTTTGTAATACATTGATTCAAAAACGTCAACTTCTGTGCCGTCCTGACCGCTTCCGTCAACCTCTTCAACGTGAGTGTTCATCATCCAGAATGCAGACCACATACCGCTTGAGGCGGGAAGAATTGCACGGCACTCAAAGTAGCCGTAGCGCTGTTCGAATTTTCCTTTTGTTGTGATACAGGCTGTGTACCAGCCTTCTTTATATTCGTGTCCGGGATGTTCTGCAAAATAATCCTCGTAGTAATTTTCAGGAGGATCTGTAAAGTAAGCTGTTGTTATGATGAGGTTGCCGTCGCGCACGTCAACCATATCCTCGTGCCAGTAACCGCCCTTGCGCTCAACTTCCCACCAGTTGTGGTTCCATCTGGTCATATCAAGGTCGTCACCGTTGAACTCATCTTCCCAGACAAGCTCAAATCTTTCGTCGAGCTTTACTTCCTGACCGCTCGGAATTGCGGGCAACTCAAAAAACTGCGGTGCAGTCTGAGAAAATAGCATAAGGAAAGAAACAAATACTCTTAAGATTTTTGACAAAATCAACGCCATGAAAACATCTCCTTTACTGAAAATACAGTTTAAATCAGCATATCAAATTTTTTGCTCTTTTGCAACAATAAAGTGAAACATTGACAGTAAAAATTAAATTTGCTAATATTCTTATTAGGGATAGGGGCGTGAATATGTTTTCTCAGGTTAAACAGATTGACGGTCAGCCGACATTGTGTGTTAACGGCAGAGCTGTACCCGAAATGGCTTGCATAATTTACAAAACAACAAACAGCCTGCTGGCTGTTTGAAAGATAGAAAAAAGCTCTCACTGAAGAAGTGAGAGCTTTTATTTGTTTATCCTGCGTATGAAACGTCGTAAGAATTTGTGATAGAGTCTTTGATGATGAGTTCGCCGTCCTTGATAGCGAATACATTCCAGTAAGTTCCGTTACCGAGGTCAGTCGGCACGTTGAACTCTGCGACGACTCTGTTGCCCTGCTCGACAGTTACTTTAGCACCTGAGTTTGCGAGTGTTCCGCTTCCTGCGTACTTGTGAACGAAGTAGTAGTACGGTTCATCAGAAGTAGTTGTCAGCGTGATATGCTCAGGACCGTAGCTGCTTGTGTCATCATAGTCGAGGTTACATACTTCCTCACCGTTTACGGAAGCATAGTCATTAGCATAGTAAACGTGGTAAGTAGGTCCTGCGAGGTGCGAGTCAAGGTCGGACGGATTCTGTCCCCATGTCAGAGTGATGAGGTAGTCGTTGCCTGAGATCACGGGTGTGATAGTACCGTTCTGATTTGAAGTAGTGGTCTTCTGAACGATGATATTGAACGAAGATGAAGAGTAACCGCTCTTCGTTGCGAGTACGGTGTAGTTGCCGAGGGGGAGTGTGAGTGAATAGTTACCGTTTGCGTCTGTCGTTGTGGTCTTGACAGTTGAGCCTGAACCGCTTGTGTTATTCCAGTTCTTTTTGACGGTAAGTGTTACACCTTCAAGACCTTCACCTGTCAGCGAGTTGACAACTTTACCTGTCGCTGTTCCGTTTTCAGAGGCTGAACCCTGAATGAGAAGGAAGGTTTCCATATACGTGGTCTGATTGAGCGAAACTTTCGCATAGGAACTGAATGCAATATAACCCGATGAAGTGATCTTGACTGTGTAATCACCTGCAGGAAGGCTTACGGAGTAGTTACCTGAAGCGTTAGAAGTAACAGTTTTCTGGAGAGTGGATCCTTTATAAACTTCGACTTTTGCACCTGAGATAGGTGTGGTGCGGTCAGAAGCTTTACAAATCTTACCTGAAAGTGTACCGCTCGGAACGGGTTCGAGGTAAACCTGCTTAGTGATATTTGATGTGCCGGTCAGGTCGAGGTCAAACTCAGCCGGCTTGTAGCCTGCAACGGTGATCTCAACGTGATACTTACCTGCGGGAAGGATGATCGTATAATTACCGTTAATGTCAGACGATGCCGTAGCATAGAGAGAATTTCCTTTGAAGAACTTCAGGGTTGCTCCTGAAATGGTCGTAGTTCTGTCAGACGCAATGACCTTACCTGCTATCTTTCTGTCAGTAGAAACTGTTGTGGATTCTGTAGTGGTCATTTCCTCTTTTGAAGGTGCTTCTGTAGTGGTTTCAGTGGTAGTTTCAGTAGTAGAAGTTTCTTCTTCTGTAAAGGGGAGAGTAGTAGTTGTTGTGGTGGTTGTTGTAGTGGTCGTTGTCACCGGCTCGGAGTCAAGACTTACTCTATCCTGTGCATCGGGATCATCGTCCTTAACAACTACTTCGATAACGATGATGATCTCTGTTACAGATCCGTTTGAAGACGGTTCTGTGGTAACGGGTGTGCCGGATGTAGAAGGCTGAATTCTTGAAGTGGTGATATCTTTAAGAGTAATACGGTAGTCACCGTCTTTTTCAAAGTCGATGTTGTATACGGGATCAGTAGAGGTGTCGATCAGAACAGTGTCCATATTTCTGAAAGTTTTACTTTTCAGAATACCTCCCATAAGATATCTTTCAACTTTGATTTCGTATTTCTCTGCAGGGAATTTTTCGGCATCGTACACCAAAAATTCTGTCTGCTGCTTAAGAGTCGGGAATTCTGTTATGTATTCGCCCTTTCTGACTTCGCTTTTGTACATCAATGTGTCAGCAAAAAGGAAGCTGAAACCTGCAAGTACAGCGACAACGAGTATAAGAGCCGTGATTTTAAGACCGAGATTGTTTCCCTGAGAAAGCGGATGACGCTTCTTGGTAGGTTTGGTTTTCAAAACAGGCTGATTAGGAGAAATCGGTTTGGCTGTATTGTTGAGCTGAGGTGCTGTGAAAGCGGGTGGGGGAGGGTTAGTCGCTGAGTGGACAGGTGCCGGATTAGTCGGTTGTACGGGCGGAGGCGTAACGTTTTTGACAGGTCGCACGGGAATTACCGTCGGCGGAACCGGCTGGGCATATTCCTTTGAAACTTTCTTCGGATTTTTATCCTGAGAAGATACGGGTTTTCCACAGTTTTCGCAGAATTTCATATCGTCATCCATCTGATGACCGCAATTTTGACAAAACATAAATATTCCTCTTTCCTTCTTTTTGGATTCGCGAACATTATATCCCCATACTAAAAACATGTCAAGAAATAAGTTTTTTATGATAGTTTCTTTACATTTAAAATACATTGCTGTATAATTATTTTATTGCATAAGGAGGTACGGAGGATGAAAAGTACTCTTAAAAGATTTATTTCATTATTGATGGCGGTGGTTATTATGGCAAGTGTTTCAGCAACAGCCTTTGCTGCTGATGTGTACAGCACAACAACTAAGGCACTTCAGTTCAATGAAGACGGCAAGTTCAGAATAATGCACGTTACAGACACACACCTTGATTCAGATAACGTCGAGGCTTCTGTATGGCTTATCGCTCAGGCTTGTGACAGAGAAAAGCCTGATCTTGTTGTTGTAACAGGCGACAACGTAACCAACGATGACGACGCAAACATTACAAAAAAGCACATTGATATGCTTATGAATGTTTTCCAGTCAAGAAATATTCCTACAGCGATCACATTCGGCAACCACGACTCTGAAACAGGTGCTATGACACGCGAAGAGCTTATGGCTTATTACAATACATATCCTTGCTCCATCTCTCTTGATGACGGTCCGTCACTTACAGGTTGCGGCACATACAATATCCCTGTCATGGCTTCTGACGGTTCAAAGGTTAAGTTCAATGTATGGGTTTTTGACTCGAATGACTATGACGGTAACGGCCACTACGGCAACGTAAAGGCTGACCAGGTTGAATGGTACAAGCAGAAGTCAGATGAGCTCAAGGCTGCAAACGGCGGCGAAGTGGTTTACTCTCTTGTCTTCCAGCACATCATTGTACCTGAGGTTTACGATGCTCTTAAAAAGGTTGACCATAAGAAGCCTTTCTCCTACGAGCATATCATCAATAAAGGTGAATACTATATGTTTGATCCTGACGGTGTGAATTTCGGCACACTTACAGAAACTCCGTGCTCAGGCGGTGAAAACGACGGTCAGTTTGATGCTATGGTTGAAAAGGGCGACGTACTTGCAATGTACACAGGTCATGACCACACAAACGGTTTCGGCGTAAGATACAAGGGTATCGACATCAGCAACACAGTAAGCTCACGTTACAACAGAGATGCTTTCTCATCACAGTACGGCTACAGAATCATTGATATCGACGAAGCTGATACTTCAAAGTACACAAGCCGCGTTGAGCATTGGTACGATATGTTCACTCTTGAAGATATCGACAATCTCCGCAAGTCAGGTGATGATTTCGGTTGGAAGCTTGCACTTGATGTTGATTTCAGAGGCTTCTTCCAGAAGGCATATCACACCGTTTCAAGAGCTGTCGTTTCATTTTTCTCAGGCAGACAGATTTCATACGAAGATTAAAATTGCAAGCAGTCAATGCGAAGACATTGACTGCTTCTTTCTTTTTTAGTATAATAATTTCATCAAAGGGGGAATTTTAATGACAAAGATTATCAGTATATTGGTTTCAATTCTTATGTTTATTTCACCTGAACTGCCGATGCTTCTTGACTTGCCGTCAATTCCGTCAGGTCAGGAGTTAAATCTTGACGAGCGTTTTGAACTCGTGTGGGAAGATGATTTTGACGGTGACAAGCTTGACACAACAAAGTGGGATGATAATCAGTCGGTTGACACTCTCCACTGGGGACCAATACGTAAGGGCGGTTACTGGCACAAGGATATGATTGACGTGCATAACGGTAACCTTGTTATTTCAACTCAATACAAGGAAACCGCACTCGAAGGTCCTACTTTCGGCTCACCTGACAGTTACGGTCCGGGATATTACACAGGAATGATTGCAACAGCAGGAAAACACGAATTTCTCTACGGTTATTTTGAGTGTCGTGCAATTCTTCCTAAAGCAACGGGAATGTGGTCTGCTTTCTGGATGATGAACTCCGGCGTCTATGAAGTCAACGATTCAGGCGAGGACGGAACAGAAATTGATGTTTTTGAATCTATGTCTTACAAAGATGTATGGTGGGGTGCAGGCGATTGTGTCCAGACCGGTATCCATTATGATGGTTATAGTGAAGGCCATACAGGCGTCGGTCTCGGAAAGTGGTTTGCCAACAATCCTTATGAGGAATACAATACTTACGGTGTTGAATGGAATGAGAATGAATATATTTTCTATATCAACGGTGTGGAAACTGCAAGAACATCTGCGGGCGGTGTCAGCAAAAATCCCGAATGTCTTATCCTTTCCTGCGAGGTAGCAGGCGAAAACGGTGTAGCTTGGGCTGATCGCCACGGTGTTGGTAAGATTGACATTGAACCTGGCGAGTCTGTAGACTTCATAGTTGACTATGTCAGAGTTTATCAGTACAAATAAAATTCAAGGCAATTTTATAAAAAGCATTTGCTTTCTTTGCATTGACGGGTATTCACGTCTTATCCCTGCAGAAAACCACTTTCCTTCAGCAGCAGTTGGCAAGGGTTTTGCAGCTTTTGCGGAGTATTCTCATTTATGTGAGCTGTGGTGCAGACTTTGTCAGGATTGACGATATCTGCCGAGAGCTTCCGAAGCACGTAGCAAAGGATTGTCTTCTGAAATAAACGAAAGCAGGTACATTCGATGTACCTGCTTTTACTTATCTGTAATACTTATCGGTTCTTTTAAGATAGTCAATGAGCATCATTGTCCAGTCGGTCTGGATGAAATCGGCTCCTTTGTCAGCTATCCAACCCCAACCGTCATCTTCGGACTCTGTGAGTGCAGTATCGTCGCTGTGTCCTCCGCAGAGCTGTTCTTTGCGATTGTAAATGATTGAATTCATCCAGACGAGTTTTCCGTCATTGTGCATTTTTTCGATGAATTCATCCTGGGCGATAGGTGCAGTATCTTTTGCAAAGACACACTCGACACCGACATAGTTGATATTACGTGTCATAAGCATCTCGTGTGAGGGGTGATTATCCTTTACTATGGGCATAAACGGAAGCTCAGGACAAAGGGACTCAAGCACTTTGAGCACCTTTTCATTGACAGAGCTTTTTACGAGCACCTGATCCTCCATGTTGTGACGCTTGATGGCGTTATAAATCCTTTTCGGATTACTCCAGAACTTGTCAATATTTATAAAGCAGCGATCCTTGAACTGCTCAAGGAAATCGTCAAAATTTGCGACCTTGAACTGTGTGGGTGTGTTGTCCATATTGACGTAGCGGAGTTTTTTTACTGAGCTGTAGTTAAGCAGGGGAATGTAAACAGGCGTATTCAGGTGCTGAATTTCCATTCCCGGATGAAACAGGACGAGCTGATTGTCAAGAGTGTTGCTGACGTCAACCTCAAGCATATCTGCACCCTGTTTGAGTGCGATTTCATATGCGGCGAGAGTGTTGCACGGGATGTTTCCGCCTGAAACTCCTCGGTGAGCGACTACGATGATATTCTCTTTTGCTTTTTCCTGAAGTGAAATTTTCATTTTTCACAGTCCTTTATTTTTTTTCGAGAATTGATTTGATTATATCGGGACGTTTTGTAGTGATGTTGTCGGGTGAAAGAGAAAGTAAACGACAGATATCCGATTTGTTGTTTGCAGTCCAGACAGATACAAGCAGTCCGTTTTCGTGAAATGCATCGACGAGAGCTTTTGATGCATTCTTTTTGTTGAAGTTTATGCCGACAGCACCGCTGTCTTTTACCTTTTCGACGAGGCTTCTGATATAAGCTTCGCTGGTGTTTTTTTCTACACTGACGTTGAGGTAATAGGGGACATCGGGACTGTCTTTTTTTACCGCTTCCACAAAACCGTCGTGGATACCCGTGTAGAAAATTCTGTCAGCGATGCCGTGCTTTTCTGCAAGAGGTCTCACTTGTGCGAGATCGTGAGTGTTTTTGACGTCTACATTGACCAGAAGACCATCATATCCGCTGATTTTTCTGAAAGCCTCATCAAGAGTGACTTCTCCGCCTACAGGGTCATCGTGGGAGAGGACAGCCTTACCGTCTGCAGTGAAGTTAAGGTCAAACTCAACGACAGCCGCACCGTTTCTGACAGCGGCTTCAAAAGAGTCAAGGGAATTACTCTTTGTACCCATACAGCCTGTGTGGGCCGTATATGTGAAGTTTTCAGGTAGTTCCGGGGTTGAATTTTCAAGTTTTTTCACTTCAGCGCGTTTTTTAATCAATATACCGCCTGCGACAAGTGATCCTGCCAGTAAAACAGCTTCTGCGGCATATAGTGCGATCTTTGCTTTTGTCATAAGACAATCTCCTTTTTACAGTTCGTTTATACCTGAATCCCGCTGAGCGTTGATAAGGTCGTCATCGATTTTAATTATGCTGGTAGTATCACGTACACTCTTTTTGAAATTCTGCGGGGTACGGATGAGCGTATCAAAAAATCTTACAATCCAGAAAAGAGGAAGCAGGATAATGCATTTTTTCAGAACAGGATATCTGATTGTCATAAGCTCTTTTCCGGGGAAGACGACAGTGAACCAGTTTTTGATTTTTGTCGTCTTGACTGAACCCTGATTTTCATTTATAAATTCGTTGAGAAGCGGTACGCTTTCATCACCGTAGACACCGCCTGAAACGATATATGACGAAACTGTGTCAAACTCTCCGCTGAATGAACCTGAATACCAGTCGGATGAGATTTTTTCGATTTTTTCATAGAAAACTCTGAGTCCGATTTTTTCGAGTTCTTCGCAGACATAACCGATGTTCAGCTCAGGATAAGCACGGCGGTAAACGTAAAGATCGAGAAGACTGCGGATGCCTGTACCGCCGTAACGGTAATGTTTTGCAATGTGAGCGACGAGGAAAATATACATATCTTCCTCTGAAAGCTCGTAGCGGAAGGAAAAACCGTTGCAGAGCTTTGCTCTTTCCCAGCCTGTACCGAAGTAGTCGCTGAGGGCCTTGTGCTTTTTGTTGATCAGAGCACGGTGAAACTCAATGTAAGCGTTTCCTCTTTCGACATTTGAGTGAAGATCGCCCGAAGCGCAGAATGTGAAACCGTCTGCGACAAACGCATCCACGACTTCTTCGCAACGGTCTTCATCGATCAACAGGTCGAGGTCTCCCATAGTTCTCATATCGGG
>JAZRNG010000125.1:0-11444 GCA_045648065.1 Acutalibacteraceae bacterium
GGACAGAATATGTGCCTGATATGAAGAAACTTGAATTTATGACCTTCCCAAGACTTGGAGCAATCGCTGAAAATGCCTGGTCACCAAAGAATTCATCGAATTTTATGGATAAGGTAAAAGATTATTGCAAACTGTTGGATGTTTACGAAGTGAGATACGCACCTTTGAATAAGGCGAATCCATCATTTATTTATAAACATTTTTCTTCCGTTTGGTTCAAAAGGCGTGTTTTTCATTGGGAACGTATTCATATACATTTTGATAACAAGAAAGTAAAGAAGCTCAGCGAAAATTACGATAAATAAGAGTTCAGCGTTTGCTTTTTACTCTACAAACGGTTGATTTCTCCCCAACTAAACCAATGGTAGGTGTATTTTGACTCCTTTATTATCTATGAGTAAAAGGAGGCAATTATGGACCAGATCAAAATCGGAAAATTTATTGCCGAGTGCAGAAAAAATGTGAATCTGACTCAAATGCAGTTGGCAGAAAAAACTGAACATAACCGACAAAGCGCTTTCCAAATGGGAAAGAGGAAAATAAAAAATTGTTTAGGGGTGATTTATAATCCAAAGCCTCCTTAAATAATGCCTAATCATTCCTGCATTTGTTCGTTGCTACACAGGCAGCAATCGCTGAAATGAAATAAGTCTAAAACTTAATTCATAATTAAACAATTAGTCCCCTTGGAGCAATCCAAGGGGATTTTTCTGTGCATTGAAAGTAGAAGGTAAAAGAGTTATAATCTAAACAATAAATATCTTCAAAATAACTATTGACTCTCACGCACCGTCATAGTATATACTCTCCTTGCGAGGTGAAAACATGAAATTTCAGATTAAAGAATTTGCCGAATTTACGGGTGTAAGTGTGCGTACACTTCATTATTACGATGAAATAGGGTTGTTAACACCAGCCTTCGTTGACAGAGCGACAGGTTATCGTTTTTACGACGAAAATTCTGCTCTTCGAATGCAAGAGATTCTTTTTTACCGTGAGCTTGATTTTTCCTTAAAAAGCATCAAGGAGATTTTGGCATCCCCGAAATATGACAAAAGCAAGGCATTGAAAGAGCAAAAACAACTGCTTATCCTGAAAAAAGAGCGATTAGAACGGTTGATTTCTGCCATTGATGATGCCGTGAAAGGAGAAAATGTTATGAAAGTATTTGACAACAGCGAATTTGAAAAGTATAAGACCGAAGCGAAAGAAAAGTGGGGCGAAACGTATGCCTACAAGGAACACACAGAACGGACAGCGAATTACTCCAAACAGAAGTGGAATGACCTTGCCGAGGGAATGGACTGCATTATGGCAGAGTTTGCATTATGTATGAAAAAAGGCGAAGAGCCTGATTCCGGCGAAGCACAAAACCTTGTAAAATGCTTGCAGAACCATATCACCGAAAATCACTATCTCTGCACAAATGAGATTTTAGCAGGTCTCGGCCAGATGTATGTAGGCGATGAACGCTTCAAAAATAATATTGATAAGCACGCTGACGGTACAGCAGCGTTTATATGTGATTCAATTGAAATTTATTGTAAGCAATGAGTAAAGAATAATTCCCCCACTTCGCTAACTGCCACACAAGCAGCAATCGCTGAGATGAAATAAGAACCTGACCCATAACGAAATCAAAGATTTCTATGGGTACCCCAGAACCTTGCGACGCAAGCGTCTAAAGAGATTGAGTATCGCTCATTCTTAATAAGCAATCACTCCCCTTGGATTGCTCCAAGGGGAGTTTTATGTTTGCGATATATTTTAATTTTTATGTATGTCATGATTTGTGGTAATTAAGTGATAATAAATAACAAAATGCTAAATATCGGATATTATAGTTTATTGAATTTTTTAGTGAATATGCTATAATTAAAAAATAATAGGAGGTTGTTTTTATGGCTTTAATTACATGTCCGGATTGTGGTAAACAAATCAGCGATCAAGCAAATACTTGCATCCATTGTGGTCGTCCTATGCCAGTAAAGCACAATTTAATCATAAGCGGAGATTATGGTGGAGGAGCATTATGTTACTACATATACGATATGAATGGAACCCTATTTGATACGATTCATTCAAAAGAAAAAAAGTTTTATAATATTAATAAGCCAATCGCACTGAAGGTGTGTCATAAACAAGGCTCAATGATTGGTTGTGTTGTGAAAGATTCCAAACCAGTTTATGTTAACCCCAAGGAGTTTACCTGTTTAAGAGTCTCTATAACTCCGAGATTATTTAACAGAGAGTATCTATTAACACCTATAGATTATACCCCTTAATAAAGTGGTTATCTACATATATAAGAATAAATTCCTTATATTTATAAAAAGACTGACCCCGAATGACGTGACAATGACCTTTTAAAAACGTATCCGATCTCCAAAAAGGAAAAATAATTCAAATCCCCTTTTATTTCAAAGATATTTCATTGACTTTTTTCGACTTTTAAGGTATTATTTCTTTACTGAAATTACAAGGAAGAGAAGAGAAAATAATGAATTTAATTTTTGACTCATTTTTGGAATTCGATCTGAGTGTATTTCAATGGATTCAGGGAATACAGACCGAGTTTCTTGACAAGCTTATGGTATGCATTACAACACTCGGCAATGCAGGTTTAGCTTTTGTCATTTTAGGCTTTGCTCTTTTATTTACAAAAAAATACCGTAAGGCAGGATTATCCGTCCTTGTCGCACTTCCTATAATGTTGCTGTGTAACGATCTGTTTCTCAAAGAGCTTTTCGCAAGAGTGAGACCCTTCGCCCTTTTCGAATCCGATCCCGTAAAGTATGCTGTCTGGGGAACGGAATACCTCTTTCCTGAGCTTGTATATAAACCCTCAAGTTTTTCATTTCCGTCCGGACATACTGCATCTGCATTTGCTGCAGCTGTAGCCGTGTTGTGGAATGACAGAAAAATAGGCATTCCTGTTTTTATATTCTCATCGCTTATGGGCTTTTCAAGAATTTATGTGCAGGTTCATTATTGCAGTGATGTAATCGGAGGTCTGATTTCCGGAACAATCTGTGCCCTTATTGCAGTATTGATTGTCAGGTTCCTTTTCCCGATCGTTGATAATAATATCAACAAACTTTCCGAAAAATTTAAAAAGAAAAAGTCTGTCTGATGATAGTTTTCCTCACCGAAAAAAACGGTGGGGAATTTTTTGTATATTGTGTTGATATCAAAGTGCTGAAAAATCCAAATTTCCGTTGTTAAACACCTGTCAGAAATCTGCTATAATAGAAAAAATAATTATTCCCTGCGTGGTTTCTGTTTTCCCTGTCAACGGTATTTACACCCAGAAGGAAATCAGTCGTCACTCCAAAGAAGGATGCAATCGCAGGAATAAACGTAATATCGGGATAACTTTCCCCTCTCTCCCACTTACTTACACTTTGATAAGATACACCTAAAAAGTTAGCAAGGACATCCTGAGTGACATTCTTTTCTTTGCGAAGTTTTCTGATAGTTTCTCCAATGTGCATCATTATACAATTACCTCCGTTTTTTTGTTTGACAGTACTGTTTACATTCAAATAATAACCTGAAAAAAGTAAAAAAACAATAACGTGTTTATTTAGGTAAACTAAACTGTAAGGCGAAAAAATCAACATCAGGATGAACTGATCTGAAAACGATAATACCGTCCGTGGACTTTTAGTTGTTTTTCAGCTATCCGTATGTTATTATAATTATATTGGGGTGATTAAATGTTTCTTTTTAAAAACACAAAAAACCTTGCAAAACGAATTATTATGAATATCGCAGTTTTCGGTTGGATAGGCGTTTTTGTAACTATGTTGCTTACTATTATCCTTCCGGACAACTTTCATAAAATTTTTTATTACTTGATAGTCATTTCTTCTTTTTCGGCTCTCATCGGAACAGTTGTGTCGATAGTGTGGTCAATAGTTGAGTTTTTCGTAAATATTCTTAGCGGAAACAAAGGAAGTAACCCTACATCAACAAAGTCTGTCTCTCCTGCAATGTCCGCAAAAGTTGAAAACAAAGCGTTTACTTTCGAAGCTATTAAAACACCAAACTCTGTCCCTGAGGATAAAGAGGCGCATTTTAATTTTGGAAAGAACCGTGAAGATATAATCGCTGATCGTTACGTACACAAAATTTCCCGTGAAAATCACATTTTATACAACCTGTTTCAGGTCCCACCCGCTGACGGTTGGGAAATAGCAATAATCGGATTGGATATTTTAAACGGAAAGCCGTATAGAAACGATTCCAGACAAAAGTGTTACGGGGTTACCACGGCATGTGAAGATAGCTGGCTTCCTCTCACATATGACGAGGTCAGGCAATTAGCAGCCACTGTATCTTTTTCAGGTGCTGATCTGTCAGATCTGAATGACCGTACATGGACAGAGTATATACCAAAAGAGTTTATAGAAAAATCTCAACCGAAGCCTGTTCTGCCACAGGTTTATCCTTGCGAAAAATTCTCCGAATCAAGATCTTTAGATATAGACGCTATATCAGTCCATACAAAATTTCGCTTTGGTGAGAATTATCAGTTTCTTCGCAAATGCTCTACAGGATACCGTGTATTTTCGGCATCGGGCGAACGTTTTTATAAAATGTTTCCTGATTGTCCTACTGAAGAGTACCTGCATGATGTTTTGAACGGTAAAATTCGGGTCGGGGATTTAGAAGCTCATGACAGACTTCTGAACGAAGATGAAGTGAAATACTTTGCTGAATTAATAAATTCATGTGGATTATATTTGTCACCGAAAGTTGCAACCCAAACCATAGATATTTCTATTTATGGCGGAGAAACGGTTCGTGCATATTATTATAAAGATTCGAAGCAAATCCCATGTGCCTGCAAAACAGTACACGATATAGGAAGCGATATATCAACTTGTGCTAAAAGAGGTGTGAAAAAGGAGTTCAATAAAGAAATTATTTTAAAGCAGCCGCAGAGATATCGATCTGTCGCAACGATAAACGAATGCAATACCGGTGTATCAGAATTTATAAACTACACTCCTGAAAAAGCGTATGAACAGGGCTATGACAGTTACTCTTTATACTTAGATATCGAGAATGGTGACTTCGTTTTTGTCCACCGTGTCCTTGAACACGTAGGCGCTGCTTATGATAGCAGAATCATCTTTGCTGAATGCATCGATTACGATACTGTACGAAATATACTTTCATGCGAAATCGACTGTCTGAAATCGCTTACCGCAAAACAGGAAGATGAAGGCATACACAATGAATCCATCGAATTACGGTGCAAAGAGATCGAAAAAATCATAAACGCATCTCCTGCCGATTTGAGAAAAATAATTTTCGAAGAGAATGAGAACAGATGCATTTGTGAACGGTGTAAAAAAGTTATATCTGAGAGCGAATCCGTGCTGACAGACAATCACCGTTTTTGTAAGGAGTGTGCCTCTCCCACCAAAAACTCAGATAAGCATCTCAAAGATAAAGTTTCAGACACTGTCTATCAGGCACGAATGGATTTTGAACGTGGCGGTTCTCCCTCTTTTGAATCATCTCTCGGAAATCGCGGAATGTTTACCTGTTCAAATTGTCACAACGTATTACCTCAAAAGTATCTGCACAGTAATTGCATCTGTTCTTCGTGTGCAACTGAGTTGAATATTCAGACCGTTAAGCCTGTAAAAAGCTCTTGCCTCGACATAAAGTTAGGTGAAAAGTTTGACGGAGGCTTTACGGAATATTATATTTCCTTGTGCAAAGATATCAAGGGATATTATATCTATGAATATTCATGGCACTACAATGCAGGTGTTGAAACACATATAAGCACAAAGTATCTCGATGATTCTCAAATTAAAAATTTTTCACTTGACAGCTTTATTCGCTTTATTAAAAGTCAATATCCCGAATACGAAATCGATGATGAATATTTAAAAGACAACATCGACCTTCTTCGTGTATTCAAAAAAGAAAAAATCTGTCAGAGTGGACTTGATGAAGAAACTTTTCAAGAGGGTCAAAAACAAAGTAAGAACATTTAACTGAAGTAGACAGCGTAAAGCATTTATTGCCCACAAGTTCTCGTTGCCAGAGCAAATTGACTGATGAACATTATTTAAGATAAGATTTCTTTTTGTGATAGTCATACAGGCAACTGTCCCCATAATTTACCTATCAAAGGTGGTGCTTTTATGCAGAAAAAACCAAATATTTTATTCATTGTTACTGATGATCAGAGGTTTGACACAATTCACGCGCTCGGCAATAATGAGATAATCACGCCGAATCTTGATAAACTTGCTAAGCGCGGCACATCATTTGTCCGTGCTCATATCGCAGGCGGTACTTGCGGTGCGGTGTGTATGCCCAGCCGTGCTATGATACTGTCAGGACGTAATCCCTTTCACCTTGAGGAATTGGGCGGCAACATCCCTCCTGAGCACAAGACCCTCGCTGAAACCTTTAAAAATAACGGTTACGAGACAATCGGACTCGGCAAGTGGCACAACGGTTGTCCTGCATATGCACGCAGTTTTACTCAGGGTGCAAAGATTTTCTTCGGCGGTATGTGGGATCATTGGAATGTCCCCACCTGCCGTTATGACCCGACTGGAAAATATGACAACGTAATAAACTTCGTTGTGAATTTCTATCAGGACAATCATCCTCAGGCACAGCATTGTGATGAATTCGACCCCGGTAAGCATTCGAGCACATTGCTCACGGATGCCGCCATCGGAATGCTTGAAAAGAACGTCGGTAATGATAAGCCGTTCTTCATGTATCTTGCATTTTTAGCACCTCATGACCCTCGTACAATGCCTGATGAGTTCCGTCAGATGTATGACCCCGAAAAAATCACTTTGCCTCCTAATTTTCAACAGATCATTGATACAAACTATCCGCTTATGGTGCACCGTGATGAGCACCTTGCGGCATATCCGAGAGATGAAAAAGAGATCAGGCGTCACATCGCTGAATATTTCGCAATGATAACTCATCTCGACCACGAAATCGGCAGACTTCTCGACGCTTTACATCAGTCAGGCGAAGAGGATAACACTATCATCGTATTCACGGGTGACAACGGACTTGCCGTCGGTCAGCACGGTTGGTTAGGTAAAGAAGACATCTACGAGCACGGTGTGCGGATTCCGCTTATAATGGCAGGACCCGGCATCGCAGAAAACAACCGTAACGATGCATACGTTTATCTTTATGATATCTTTCCGACTCTTTGCGAAAAGATAGGGATCGATGTCCCCGATTCCGTAGACGGAAAAAGCTTTGCGCACCTTCTTGACGGTCAGCACGGTGACAAGTTCCGTGATGAGCTGTATCTGATTTTCGATCAGTTTGTCCGAGGAGTTAAGGACGATAAATACAAGCTCATCGAATACCGTAACGGCGACGGTGAAGAAGATAAGTGGACTTTTCTTTACGATATCGAAAATGATCCGTGGGAAACTGTCAACCTTGCTGAAGATGAACAATACAAAGAAAAGGTCAGCGAAATGCGAGAAAGGCTTCTTCAGCACCGTGACGAGTGGGAAGAGCAATCCCATCCTTGGGGTCAGGAATTCTGGCCAAGATTCTGACGGATTCATACTGACAAAACGATTAAAAATCCCCTATGGTAGAATCAGACTACCTCAGGGGATTTTTACGTTAATTAAAGCTTCTGACCCAGTTGAGCAACGAGCCGTGGTGTGTATTTTCTCTTACCGTTCCAAGCATATATTCTGTCACCGGTCCGTTCTTCCTCATTTTCTCAAGGATAGCCTCCTGAAGCTCTTCGACAGTCATCTCTTCATACGGTTTATTAAGGTCTGCAATTATTTTCTCTTTGTTCTCTTTTTTGGTTTCAATCTCAGGTTCGGAAATCACGGGCTTTTCTTCGGCTTTTACAGGCTGAGTTTTTTCCTCAATCTCTATCTTTTCGATCGGATCAAAGCTTTCCGTCTGAATTCCCGTGGGGATCCATATTTCACCGTAGTTTGCAGGGACATTCACCTGAACGTGTCCGCCCTTTGCATTTACCCTCTCACCTGTCAGAGCTCCGACATATTCCGAAGCATTTGTGCAGGAAAGAGTCATACTGACATCGCTGTCACCGTTATTCACCGTAACTATCACGGACTTTCCGTCAAGACTGCGTTCATATGCGAAGTGAGTATTCTGCAGAAGCAACTCCTTGTAACTGCCGTAGCAGAGTGCAGGTGTATTCTGACGTATTCTGCCGAGTGAAGCGATAAGCTTCGTGCAGGGATTAGTATTTACAGCATCCTTGTAATCTTCAAAATTCAATGCAGGTCTTAAAGAATCGTCCGAATGGCGTTCCTTTCTGCCCTTGATGCCGAATTCAGAGCCGTAATAAATCGACGGTATACCCGGCAAGGTATAAAGCATCACGTGTACGGGAACAAAATGTGCTTTATTGCGAAGTTTGGTATAAATTCGCTCCACATCGTGATTGTCCACGAAGGTGTAGAGCTTCAGCTTATCCGAAACCATATCACTTACATACTTGACAGTGTGCGCTGCTTCAAAATAGTTATGGTCATTGTGTGCCGAATAAAGTGCCTTATGAAGCATATAGTTCGTGACAGAGTGAAGTGTACCGTCATTTGCCCAACGGGAATAATTTCCGTGAATGACTTCGCCCATAAGCCAGAAATCCTCTTTGCCCTCATTCGCCACCTGTCTGAGAGCCTTCATGTATTCAAAATCCATAACGTCCGCCGCATCAAGACGGATTCCGTCGATGTCGAATTCATTTACCCAGAAACGGATCACGTCGCAGATATAGTCTTTAACTGCGGGATTGTGCTGATTCAGCTTCGCAAGCAGATCGTACCCACCCCAGTTTTCATACGAAAAGCCGTCATCAAATGAGTTATTGCCCCAAAAATTGACATTGCAGTACCAGTCCTTGTAATGCGAATTCTCTCTGTTTTGTTTAATATCCTGAAACGCAAAAAAATCACGTCCCGTGTGATTGAACACACCGTCAAGAATTACTCTTACACCCTGCTTGTGACATTCGCTAACAAAGTTTGTGAGATCTTCGTTTGTTCCGAGTCTGCTGTCAAGCTTCTTATAGTCAGTCGTCTCATATCCGTGTCCGACAGACTCAAAAAGCGGACCGATGTAAAGGGCATTACAGCCGATTTCCCTGATGTGTGAAATCCATGGCAATAAAGCATTAAGCCTGTGGACGGGTTCTCCGTAAGGATTCTGTTTAGGTGCTCCCGTCATACCTAACGGATATATATGATAAAATACGGCTTCGTCATACCACGCCATATTTATAACCTCCTGTTTCCAAAAACTACTTCTGTGATTATACCACAACCGTACTTTAAATCTCAACTGTAAAAAACTGTAAACAGAACTTATTAAAAAAAGCGTTGTGTCTTTTCCTGACACAACGCTTTTTACTGCTATGAAATTATAAGCCCAGAATTCTCTGCACTATGTTTACAATCTTTAAAATAATATTACGGAAAACACCGAAAATTGAATCAAAAACATTTACGTCAACATTACCTGTTCCGTCTGCTTCGTTTCCGTCAAACTCAGACTCAAGGCTGTTCATCCAGCTGATCATACCGTCAGGACTGATAAGATTCACTTTAAGTCCGTTTCCGTCGATTGTAGTTACATTCGGATAAGTACTGCCATCAAGCATATGCATATCATATGTGACGACCTTCGCCATATGATGATTATCACTTGCTGATGCACCTGCAGGTTCTACGACGTCAGTAAACGTTGAAAGTCTGCACTTCTGCGGCTGAGCGTTATGCTTGATAACGTTATTCCAAAGCGGAGTAGTGATAGTAGCATAGTTTACGATCGGATCTTTCTTACTTGCGATCATCCAGACAGCAACATCAGAGCAATAGAGAGTCTGACTCTCTGTAACAGCACCTGTTGCAGCTATTGGGAATGCACCTGCGAAATACTCAGGGAATGCGATAATCATATTCCATGTCATTTCACCACCGGCAGAACTTCCGCCGATGAAAATCTTAGTGGTATCGATATTGTCACCGTGTTTTTCGATCATATCATCGATAACTGCACGAAGAGACTCGATAAGGTTTTCACCCCAATAAATAAGTTTATGCTCCGGAGCTCTCGGCAGAAGGATGAATGCACCACCCTCGTCAAATCTGCTCTGAAGCTCTGAAGAAGCCCAGTACGGGAAGTCGCTGTCATCCAGCTGAGCACCCTCATAGTCAGCGTGACCGATGCCGTGAAGGAAGATAACAAGCGGATACTTTGTATCATCATTACGTCCGACCGGTGAGTAATATGCATAGTCAAGTGCGTGTCCGCCTGCTTTAGGCGCTACATCGTGATCAAATTCGTCACGAAGAGCTTCGATACCTGCTGATGTGCGAAGAGCAGGTTTTCTTCCTGCTGCAGATGAAGATGCTGCCAACGGAAGTGCGAAAAGGCAGACTGCGATAAGAACTGCCAGAAGCTTTTTCATCGTTTTCAAAGATATCACCTCATAGATTAATTATATTATTATTCTATCATTAAACAAAGACAAGTATATGTCGAAAAAGAAAATTAAACTTATTTATGTCGTTAATCTGACATATTCTGAATAATAATCGTAGCACGATCAATAAAACTTCTTATCTTTTATCTTTTTTCAGAAGCTCGTAGGCGACGATATACTCTCTGGCGTAGTTTCTGAGTCTGCCTTTTTTATTTTCACAGCTTACCTTGCCGATTTTTTGAAATCCGCAACGTTTCGCGATTATCCCTGCTCTGTGCAGATGATAGTCTGAAGAAAGGAAAGCGACATTAAATTCATTAGGATTTTTACCTGAATGAGAGCTGATTATCTCAAAAGCATTCTCAAAGTTTTCAAATGTCGTCGTTGATTTATCTTCAAGGACAAATCTGCTTTCGTCGATACCGAGGGCCACAAGATGTTCCTTTATGATCTGTGCCTCGCTCTTTTTCTGTCCGTCACGGAAGCATCCGCCGCAAGGTATGACGAAGCATTCCGTATTTTCTTTCAGATACTCTGCGGCTGCATTGATCCTTTCGAGAAGATGGTCACTCGGAGTTTCCTCTCCTATGACAAGACCTCCGAGTACAAGAAGGTATTCACAGCCGTCACGGTATCCTTTTCTTGCATCCCTTATGACAAAAGGCAGATATGCACCTGCAGTCAATGCAAAATAACCTGCTACGCCTCCAACTGTGCCGAGCAAAATTTTAGCTACGTTTTTCATCTTATCACCTTTTTCTTTTTATTGCTGAAAATTTTATCTGAAATCTATAAACTAAAGACTAACATTATTTTTGCAAAAAATCAATATTTTTATCAGTGCATGGATTGTCTTTTATTGTTATAAATATGTGAAAACCTGACAGCTTCAACACATATACGGGAAATCTTTACTCTATTGTCTATGACTCAGACACGCAAAACACAA
>JAZRNG010000126.1:0-19078 GCA_045648065.1 Acutalibacteraceae bacterium
TAAAGTACGTTTTGCTTTTCGCAAAACTCTTAGAAATCTTTTCAGGGTTTTTTGTTTCATCGTTGTTTAATTTTCAAGGTGCTAACCTCTGTCTGAGAACCTCTGTCCTCGCGACAGCTTTGCTATTATATCAAACACATCCCTCATTGTCAACACTTTTTTTCAAAATTTTTTCTTCTCTTTTTTCGCTTCTTTCAACCCCTCCGCGTGTTCCTCGAATATCTTGAACGCTATTCCTCTCAGGGATACTATATCTTGTTTTCTCTCACTCTTTTTCTTTTCAATAACTATATCTTGGTGGTGATATTTTTTCCTTTTCTTTATGTTTATTTTACTTTTTAGGTGGGTTTTTGCACAAAAAATACGGAAACTTAACCCGAACCCTACGGCCATAGGGAATTCTGCGAAAAACCAAAAATATCCCTCCGTCTTTTGCTTCGCAAAATCCACCTCCCTTTAGGCAAGGGAGGCAACGTACTACTGAAATCGTGAAAAACTCTACAAGGTGTCGACGGGCTGTTCGTCCTTGCAATAATTCAGTATCGTCTTCTGTCTTAGTAAATAATATTGTATCAAATACTTGCTTTTTATCGCGGTTTGTCTTATAATCTTATAGGTTAAAAAAATAACAATGCTAACGGAGGTTTTCAAAATGAAAAAAGAAGTTTTAGTTGAAACATCTGCACGTCACGTTCACGTTTCTCAGGCAGACCTTGAGACACTTTTCGGTGCAGGTTACGAATTGACAAAGAAAAAGGATCTTTCACAGCCCGGCCAGTTCGCTTGTGAAGAGAGAGTTCAGGTTATCGGTGCTAAGGGCAGCTTCCCTGCTGTTTCAATCCTCGGACCCACACGTCCTGACACACAGCTCGAGCTTTCAGCTTCTGATGCACGTTCAATCGGCGTTGTAGCTCCCTGCCGTGAATCAGGCGACATCGCAGGCAGCGGTGCTTGCAAGCTTGTTGGACCGAAGGGTGAGGTTGAACTTAAGGAAGGCGCAATCGTTGCAAAGCGTCACATCCACGCTACTCCTGCTGACGCTGAGAAGTACGGTCTTTGCGACAAGCAGATCGTTGACGTTAAGGTTGAGTCAGACGGACGTACACTTGTTTTCGGTGACGTTATCGTTCGTGTTAACCCTGCTTATGCTCTTGCAATGCACATTGATACAGACGAGTCAAACGCAGCATTCGCAGCACCCGGTATGATGGGCGAAATCCTCGCATAATTTACGGATAAAAAATTAAGGAACTTGGAAAAACCAAGTTCCTTTTTTATTTTACTGAAATCGTAACGACGCCGTTGACCTCACCCTGCATTACATCATTCTTATACGCCTGGGCGGAATATGAACACCTGTACTCGCCTTCTCTGACGATTGTAGAGAGTTTATCTTTTTCAAGGCATTGACCCGGTTTTATCATCGGGGAAGTATAGAGCATTTCGCCCTGTGCGTTGTAAATAACAAACTGCAGATCATATTCACAGCTTTCGGGATTTTCAAGCATAACGTCGCCAAGCGAATACGGGCTCTCAAAGACAATCTTTTTATTTATAAGATAACGTATCTCGCCCTCAGGCACATCGGTAATGTGCAGACTCTCGTCCACTCCCGTCAGGACACCGTCTGTCACCTGTCCGTTACCTGCAAGTGCGAGCCGTATGCCAGGCAACGCCTGAGACAACGCAACTGCCGACAAAACAATGGCAACGGCACAGACTGCGACTATTATCCATATTTTAAAATTCGGTTTTTTATCTGACATCTTCATCCACACCTACACTCAGCTTGATCCGAGCGTATTTTGTTCCAATTTTTTCGTTCGTCTCTTTATCATAAGCATTGACTGCGACCTTGACATTATGTGTGCCGTACGGAATTTCCTTAAAAAGCTTTATTTCGTTGATTTCAGTACCGCTTTCAAGACCGAGTGAACGGTAAAGTACCTCACCTTCAGAGTCAAAAACCGTCGCAACGAGAATGCAATCGTTCTCCGCAGGGTTTCCGAAGCACAATTCCTCGATGACACCGTCATCTCCTACGGGCACTGACGAATTGATGTAAAACTCAAACTTATTGCTGCCGTGAGCGTTCAGAGTCTCGATGAAAACCTCTCTCTGCTCAGAGTTGAATGCGGACTCTTTGGCGACAGATTCACTTTCAAGCCGTCCGTTGAATTCATAATTACGTATCTCAGACGGAACATTGATAAACGTAGCCTGAGTAAAGAAGAAAATTCCGACTGCGACAAGGACTGCCGGCAGCACAACGAAGAGAAAAATTCTCATATAATTAAATGAGCCGAGGAACTCTTTACTCGTAAAGTACAGAATTTTCTCCCAGATCTTTTTGAGTACGCCTGCTGTCTTCTTACGCTGTGAAGAACGTTTCTCCTTGTCGAGCTTTTTCTTCTCGTTTCTCTCGTCCTTTACCTTCTGCTTTTCACGGCGTTTGCGGATATCTTCACTCTTTTTGGCACGCTCACGCTCAGCCTTCAGCCTCTCCTCCTGCACACGTTGTGCCTGCTTTGCGGCTTCAGCTTTCTGCTTTTCGTTATTCTTTTTATTCGGGGTTACTTTCCCTGAATTAGTTGTGCCTGCGACAGACTTACCTGCCGCAGGCCTTTTTTTGTTATTAGCCATAAAAATCAACTTCCGTTATTCCCATGGAAATTTTTCGATACCCCATACCTGCGGATAACGGTTAACCTGCACCGCATCCACCTGAATGAGCAACTTCACGCTGACTCCCTCGACCATAGCGGAGGTATCAAACTCTGAAGAGTCAAAACCGGTGATAAACTCAGCCTTTTCAAAGTCAGCCTCACCTGACATATCTTCGTCCGTATAGTAAACGCTGTAATCAGCATTACGGTTATCAAACCAGAAATCAGAAAACTCATACGGGACAGCGACATCATTCTGAGCGACTGTACCGTCTGCAAGTGTCCACTGATGATTCATCGTTACACGCACGCAAGCCTTTGCACCGCTGTGCAGGACATCTGCACGGAGATTTCCGATATAATTGACATCATCTTCATTCATGCTGAGAATATAGAGTCCGTCATCATCCTTATAGTCATCAGCGCTGACCTTTTTATCACCGTCAAGGAAATAAACATCTGCACTGACATCAAATGAACTGATGCTGAAATTCTGAATCAAGGGTGCTCTCGTCACAAACCATGCAAAAGTCGAACCCACAACAGCGACGAGTGCTACGACAGCGACGATTATCACAACTGCTTTTTTATTTAGTTTATGTAACATCCCTGTCACCTCACTTTTTATCTTTCTGCTGCTGAGTCAACATCCTGTGTTGAAATCAAAGTAAACTCAATATCGTATGAGTCAAGAGTACCTTTACTCTCAAGCTCTTCAGCTACTTCATCGTACTCAATCCATGATGCGATCTTCACGGTGGTGATTTCGCCCGGATTAAGCAGTACGTAGTGACCTGACTTTCCGTCTTCACCCAAGTTATAAGTATTGAGAGCCTCATCCGTAAGCTCCGGAAGAGAAGCCTTGATAGTTTCTTTTACACCGCCCTCAGCTGCAGTCACATCTGAGTAGAAGAACCAGCGGAAGCCTTTACCGCTTCCTGAGTTGACAGCGTTGGCATAAATCCTTGCAGGTATGGTACCTGAATTGTAAACCACGATCTCTTCGACATTTACAACTTCATCAAAGAGTATCTCCTCTTCGTCAGCAAGTTTTGTAGCGGCATCAAAAACCACTTCAGACTGTGAATTAAACGAGGTATTCACCGATAAGTCACCGAAGACGAAGCTGTCTCCGCTGTCAATGACTCCGCTGCTGTAAAACCAGGCAGATGTCGTCGACATCAAAGAAAAATATCCTGTACATAAAACCAGAACGAGTGCCATTACAACGGCAGATATTTTTCTGAGTTTACTCATCGCTGTCACCTCTTTTCTTTGACTTTATTTTTATAACTACTGTATTTGCTGCAACAAGTACAACTGCGACCGAAATTAAAATAATCAGTCCCGTTGAACGTGAAAAATTCAGAAACATAATTGAAAGATAGCCGAGAAAAGGTACTTTGTACCACATTTTTCCGACAATTCTTTCGCCCTGAGTCGGCATTGGATCATCCGAATCGTTTGCATCGCCTCTGGTAATAACCGTTCTTTCAGCTTTATTGATTTCGACAACACGGTGGGTAAAGTGATACTTTCCTCCCGTCGCCTCAACCGTAACGACATCGCCGACCTGTATTTCTTCGAAAGCAACAGGTTTTACAAAAACCACATCGCCTCTTTTCAAGGTGTCTGCCATACTGTTGCTGGTAACGGCATAACCTTTCGCACCTGAAATAAGATTAAATCCGACAAACACCACGGCAATCACCGTAAGTATCGCAAGAAAATTGAAAAGAACATTTCTGATACGGATTTTCACTCTTCAGCGCTCCTTATTCGCCAATAGCTGAAACGTCATAAGTGTCAATGGAAGACCATGTCACATTTTCTGCCTGCTTTGACTCAAACTTAACCTTAACATTGATCTCCTTACCTGAGTAAGAATCAGGAATATCATCCTTATAACAAATCTTTGTGATGACGGGAATTCTGCCTACCAGAGATGACAGAGCAGGAAGTGTATCGACGGATGAAACCGTGTCAGAGCCGTATGACTCACCGACATAGTAGAAGTAGCATGTACCGCCTACATTTACATCCTTAGCCCAGGCATCTGACGCAAACTCAACTTCGATGTCATCATCCTCGCTCGCTGAGTAAACCACCTGTCGGGGATTTCCCGAACTGCAATTTGTATATTCGATACAAACACGTATCTGAGTGTCCGTTGTAGAATGATTTTCAAGGTAAAGACTTGCAGAGTTACCGTCGAGATTTACGAGGTTGTCACCCTGCATGATTATCGTTTTTTCCGAAGTGATCAGGTCTGAAAGATTTGCGGAAAAGACGTTGCTGACGACAGAAACAGAAATGCTCTGCTCACGTTTTTCTGATGATGCAAACCAAGCATACGAACTACCTGACACCATAAGACCAATTACTACGGCCAAGGAAGTTACGTACAATATTAATCTTTTAATCATATCTCTTCTTCCTTTCCGCTAAAAACATTTCTATCTCGACTGCCGCCCATACAAGGTATACAAGCGCAATCACAATTTTTGCTACCGTTCCCTTCAACACTGTGGCTGCATAGCCGAGATACGGCACCGCTATTCTGACTTTACCTACCGCAAGGGATGCCGATGTAGGTTCAAGGTCATTGATTTCATTAGCATCACCCTTTGTTTCAAACTCGCGATTAACACTGTCGATTGAAACTATGCGATGAGTGAAGCTCTGCTTCTTAATTTTATCTGTAAAAGTGACGATATCGCCGACTTCATAATCTTCAAAGTTACTGCAGGGTTCTACGTAAACCATACTTCCCTGCTTTATGGTCGGCTCCATACTTCCCGTCTCGATAGCATATGCTTTGTATCCGAGCACTGAAGGGAACCACACTATGCCTATAAGAACAAGCGAAAATAACAAAACTATCGCCGTAAGCATAGCACTAATTTTTTTCTTCGGGGATGTCATCGTCATCTTCCTTCTTGCGGAATTTACTTTCAGCAATCAAGCTGACAAGATTTACGGCCTCGCCGAAAGTAATAAAAATCAACGGAAGGACTATCACGAAGAAAATAACGTTAGGATTCTGGAAAACTCCTATAACAGAACCGCTTACCGTTCCGAGATTATAAACAACCTTGCCGACTATCTGCACAGGCCAGACCTTCTGCTTGTCGACTTCGCTGTTATTATCACCTTTTGTAGTGAAATAAGGTGCATTGTCATCGCCACCGTGTTCAATATTTACAATACGGTGAGTATTTACCTCGCCCGATATCTCCTGATCCATTGAATAAAAGCTGATGACGTCACCGACCTTAAGATCATTGACATCGGTTTTCTTTGCAATAACTACCGTGCCTATTTCATACTCGGGAATCATACTGCCCGTCTTTACCTGCAGAACGCTGAAACCGAAAACGCTCGGCACCTCTCCTTCAGACGCATTCAGCACGGAAATAAAAACGACTAATCCGAAAAGGAAAATTACGGCCGACAGAACAACCATTATTCTGCTGAAAATCTTCTTTGCTTTTTTCATACTTTATCCGATACGCTGGGCACTGATACTGATGCTTCCGAGGCTTGACTCAAGGCCGCCAAGCTCTGCGGGTGCATCCTCAGAAAGCCCGATTTCGTAGTAAATTGCGAACCTGTCCGCAGACGTTGTCTGGTAATCTGCAAGAGAAAGGGCACTGAATATCTTTCCGTTATTATTATAGATATCGGTAAGAGGAACATAGTCTCCACCGGATGATGCAAGCTGAGTTCCGTTAACATAGGTGATCGTTCCGTTTGATGCTGTTTTCTTTGTCAGCGAGTAAACAGAGTACTTTATGCGGACATTATCCCTGAGCTTCTCCGGCATATCCGCAGGCAGGTCATCGATAGAAAAGCTCATCTTTAACTTATCTGCTGTTTTTGTTGTAACTTCAAACTTGTACTTGTTATATTCGCCCGGAATAAAATCAGTAAGCTCGATATTGCCCGGAAGTGGCTGATATTTACCTTTTTCATCTGTCTGATAGAAGTCAACCTTGAGTGTTTCGCCACTGATGGATGCTTTATACCCATCAAGGTTAGTCTGGAAATTGGTCGTAAACCAAGCAAAAGAAACTGCAACAAGAGTAAGGGCTGATGCCACAACCATTATTATGTTTTTAATAAAACCTGAATGCTTTTTCATATGACACCAACCCCCTTTCGTTTATTTTCCAATAGCACTCCAGATACTTCTCATACCCCACTGCTCAGCTTCGTTTCTGAGAGTAAGTGTGAGTGAGATACTCTTTGAATCATTTACCTTTATAAGCACACCTTCATTTGCGGCATCCTGAGTCGTGAGTGTTTCTGAATTTTCATTCACAGCCACTATGTCGAATGTATATCCCTCAGGCAGGTGCATATTCACATAAAGACCGCCGTCAGCAACAGTAACTGCTGCGATTGACTTCGGCTGTGAAGCCGCTGTAGTAAAGAAGTCGAACGAAGAAGCATCTTCGCCTGATTTTGTTTTGAGCATTACGCCGAGAAGTTCATCAGAAAGATCCGAGCCTTCTGCGACAGCTACTGCACAGCTGACCTGAACAGCAGAGGTGCTGACAGGATTCATATAACGTGCGATTTCATTCTTCGCATCCGCATAGTCAGCTGAAGCTTTAAGTGTGAGCTTCACTCCTGAAGTCTTATCAAGAATCACTTCGTTTGAATTAACCTCACTGTCAGCAACTATGTCTGTATAGTTATAAGTTGTACCTGCACTCAAACCTGCGACAAATCTTACTGTCATAGCAGAGAACTCAACACCTGTCACAAACTTAGCAGAGCCGCCGTCAGCAAGTGCTTCGGGAACGGGGTATCCGCCGAGTGAAACAAAGCCGTCAATCTTTTCCGCCACGAGATCCTCAGTGGCAAGACGTACGAGTGAGCTTTCGTCTGTGTCGCAGTCTGCAAAGACTTCGTCACGTGCCGTGCTTGAGTCATAGTAACCGTTTGTAAGTACGGTTGTATCATCGAGAATACCGGCAAGGTTGCCTGACTTGCCGTCAGCCTCAACCATATTTGCAAATATTACTCTGTCGATCTTACTGTAGGAGGCTTCGCCGACGATACCGCCTGCTGTATCTCCTGCGAGTACATAAGCAGTTGAAGTGCATCTGAGTATCTCCGCATTTGAAGCGATACCGACCACACCGCCTGCTGCGAGTGACTTGTCAGCTTCAACCTTACCGCTTGTGACACAGTCAGCGATGACTGCACCGTTTACTGCACGACCTGCAAGGATACCTGCATCCTGCTTTCTTCCGTCAGCCTTTACCTGAGCGATAACGAAGCATCTTTCAACTCTGCCGCCGTCGATCACGGCTGCGACTGCACCGACTGAATCAGCCTGTGCATCAGTCACATCAAATCCGACAAAACCGATATCAGTAAGAGTACCGTTCATTCTGCCGAAGAGACTTGTACCTGTGTAATCATAGAGGACAAATCCGTTACCGTTAAGATTTCCTGCGAAATCAATTCCGCCTGTAACACCTGCCAGACTGATGTCCTGAGTGAGTGCGTAGTACTTGCCCTCGTTTGAATTGTTAAGCATAAATCCGAAGTCATCAGCTGTGGAGATGAGGTACGGATTTTCCTTTGTACCGCTGCCCTGAAGTGCATATTCTGAAGAAATCGGAATTGCTATTTCAAGACCGTCTGAGTATACAAAGACGAGATTTGCTGAATCTGTAACCGGAGAAGTAAGTCTCACCGCAGACTTCTGAGCATTATACTCTACGAGTCCTTCTACATCTGAAGTGATGCTTTCAAGTGTGAATACTGTTTCACCGGCTGTGAAGGATTTATATGTTCCGTCCGCATTGTTGAGAATGATGCTGTTTTCAAGAAGCGGAGCGAACTCTGTATCAAGCTCTATAGTATCGCTGAGTGCACCATCAGCTCTGTATGAAACGGAGCTGAGATCCTTGACAGCGTACTCTGAATTTGAGTAAGCGTTGAACTGTTCGGAACCGAAAGCGCCCAACTGATTCTGATACGATGAGTAGTAAACATCTGAGAATACGTCGATCGAGCTGCTTTCCTTATCAGTTGCGACAAGCTCTGAAACTTCACCGACGACTACTGCAAGCACGTCCTCACCTGCGATCTTCGCAGCTACGACAGTCTTTGCAGCAAAAGAACGGCTGAGTCTGCTGAATTCATCAGCGGCTGACTCTGATCTGATCTGAGCGACGATACCGGCTGAAACGTCAGTACCGTAAACCTTACCACAGACTGTCACTCCGTTTGATGAAAGCTGCTTCGGACTGTCTATACGTCCTGCCACACCACCTGCAAACTGAGCACTGACATCTGCATCGGTATATACATTTGCTATATTCGCCGGTTCAGCATTGACCAAACCGATCACGCCACCTGCAACAGTAGCAGAAACTACAGACATATCTCTGAGCATTACGTTTCTGACAAGACCGCTGTAGATACCTGCGACACCGCCCGCTGTCTCAACTGTAGCACTTGTCGAGTCAAGAGTAGTGGAAACTGATACGCCGGTGAGAGTGACATCTTCAATTATCGTTGAGTCTGCCACACCTACGATACCACCTGCAACGCTTCCTGCCTGAGTCGTCACAACTTCAGCTGAGTTGACTGTTACATTTTTAATGATAGTATCTGATGCACGTCCTACAAGTACACCTGCATTAGCTGATGCAGAGATATGTGCATCATTTATAATGAGATCGCTGATGACAGCACCGTCAGTCGCACCGAAGAGACCGCCGAATGTGTTGCCTTCTGTACGAAGTCCTGTGATTGAATGAATCTTGCCGTCATAAAGACCTGTGAAGTTACCGTTAAATGCAACTTCAGCATTACCGATAGTTATGATACCGTTGCCTACATTGTAGAATGCTCCGCCGAACTCGTAGTCTGCCTGAGTAAGAACGATATCATTTGCAAGTGCGAAGTATGCGTTCTTATCTGCGTAGCTGACCATAGCTTCGAGGTCATAAGCATCATAAATGAGGTACGGAAGCGCAGCTGTTCCTCTGCCCTCAAGAGGTTCGGGAACATTTGCGGAAACTCTGAACTCGACCGAAATACGTACATCGCTGTCGCTGTCGAGAACATAGTATGCGATAACTGAAATATCTGCACGGCGGTTTGCCTTGAGAACCACTGTATTTTCAGCGGATGAAACTACGCTGATTCTGTCTTCTGACTCAGAGATCCAGCCCTTCTCAGCATCGAATACGAAACCTTCAACCTGCGGAAGACCTGAGATTTCAACAGTTGTTTCATCAAATGTTGAAAGTGTAGATACAGACGGTGTGATACCGCTGTTCATATCTGTGTAGCCACCGATGAGATCTGCTGACGGATAAGCCTTAGCACCGCCGAATGTGGAGAGGACCACGCCTCTTACAGCAGAAGCAACATTTGCCGGAGTGATCACTCCGCCCTCAATCATACCTACGATGAGTGCTGAGGAGTCAGCATTTTCTGAGTCTATCTGTGTAAATACAACACAGTCTGAAACGATCGGAGCAGAAGCAGTAAACACATTACCTGCTCTTACGATACCGATAATACCACCGAGAGCACCGTTTCCGCTGAGCTTTCCGCCCACCTTAACTTCACTGATTGTAATATTGTTTACAGCAGAGATACCTACACGACCGAGAACACCCGCTGCCGAGACAGCATTTTCAGTCTGTGCACCGTTTACGGTAGCAAGGCTCTTTGACTCTGTGATGCTGAGGATGCTGTCTGCACCTGAGCAATCACCTACGATACCTGCTGAAACAGCACCGCCTTCAACTACCGTCATAGCGTCGACATCGGCACCGTTTACGGTTACAGTACCCTTGACGTTGTGCACACCGAGCACACCTGCCGCTACTGTATTAGCTTCTGACGAGGCAACCGTACAAGCCTTCACATTCACACCACTGAGAGCAAGAGCTCCGTCAGCTGAAGTCTTGGCTACGATACCTGCAGAGATACCTGCTGTGATCTTTGTATTTTCAACAGTTGCATTCTCAATTTCACCTGAGAGAACTGCTGAGATACCGCCTGCTGTATAAGCAGAGGAAATCGCAACGGTTGAAATCTCTGAATTCTTGACTGTTGCATTCTTAACAGAAGCTGTGCCGCTTGTGACACCCGAAACCTCGGATACACCGCTGAGCTTTGCTTTGTTTACTGCGACGTCACTCATTGAAATCTCGCCCTGAGCAAGACCTGCGACACCTGCGATATAGTTAGCGCCTTCTGCGCTGAATCCGTCAACAGTAATCTTATCAAGCTTTGCATTTGCATTGATACGTCCTGCAAGAGCACCGACGTAGCTTGACTGTGAACTGATGACTGAGTTTTTAACTGTAATGTCTGAAACGATGACAGTATTATCCGAACCGTCTGCTGAACCGAATACGATACCTGCATAAAGGTCAGTTGTAGTAATCTTTGCAGACTCGACAGTAATTCCGCTGATGGTTGTATTGCCTGTTACCTGACCTGCAAGTACACCTGCATAACCGCCTGACGATGTGATATCAGCGTTTACGAATCTGATATTTTTAACAGTAGCAGAATCAAGTGCTGAGAACAGACCTGCCTTAGCGTTTCCGCTGAGAGTAAGACCTGAAATCGTCTTGCCGTTACCGTCAAATGTTCCGCTGAATACAGCTTCAGCCGTACCTATCGGAGCAAAGCTGTCAAGTACCGACATATCGACATCTGACTTCATGATGAAATCTGCTGTGCTGAGTTCAGCTATATTTTCACTTACATAGGCAAGGTCATAAGCTGAAGAGATCACATATCTGCCGTTTGCATCCTTTTCAAGTCCGTTTGAAACATAGATAGTTGCAGAAAGTCCTGTCTTTGTATTTACAACAGTGACCGGAATTGACTTGACAGTCACTACACCCTGTGCTCTCCGGACTGTAAGTGAAAGCTTGCCGTCAGCAACATTGACTGAAGAGATAAGCTTTGAAGCGTCACAGATAACTGTGTAATCAGCTGCGGATGACTGAGCGAAAATCTTAACTGCAGGAAGAGTAGCGGTAAATGTGCCGCCGTTTCCTGTGAAGAACGCTGCATTGCCGTCATCAAACTTCCATGCACTGAACTGATTCTTATCAAATCCGTTGAATGAAGCTATTTTCTGAGCTGCACCTTCAGCAGATGAAAGTGAAGTAGTGATAGCCTTTACCTTGAGATCCTTGGCTGAAACGTTGCCGAGGAATGCATATTCTCCTGCGAAGTTTGCACCGCCGACATAGCCGTCAGCAACTGAAACCTTTTCGCCCGAAACCTTACCTGCAAATATCGCAGTATCGACACCGTTTACACCGTCTGCCGCAGTAATATCTGCAACAGCACCGCTGTGTGTAACAGTAACATTATCACCGTCAATGATACCTGCGAGTGCACCGACAGCTGAAGTCTTATCAGCTGTGATTACAATGTCACCCTTGACCTGAGCAGAATCGATAACTGTTCCGTCACCGATTCGGTTGAAGAGGATACCTGTGCCGTTCGCTGATGCTCTGAGTGAGATATTCTCAGCCATTGCAACGCGTACATCAGTGATCTTTGCATTTACAGCATCACCGAATACAGCTGTGGTAATATCCGAAGTAACGATAATATTTACATTCTTAACAGCACCGTAAACAGCCTTCGCAAGCGGTTTTGCTGTGTTAATCGTAAATCCTTTACCGTCAACCGTTCCCTTGATTGAGGAAACGTATGAGTTAACTGAGATGTCGTTTGCGAGAACGATATTCATTTCAGGAGCATATCTTAAGAGATTGAAATCGTTTGCAGTCTTGACAACAAACGGATTTGCTGATGAGCCGTCGCCCTTTGCATCAGCTGCTACTGTAAGAAGATCGACGTGGAAATACTGCTTGAGAGTATTGCCTGCAGATGAACCAACATTAGCAGGAAGCATAATCTTTGCATAATAGGTCGCATAAGCAGCCTTATTTGCAGTCTTTGCAGTTACTGAAACTGCTGTATCTGTATTTTCATACTCGATACCTTCGCCCTTGACGGTAAAGGTACCGTCGAGCTCAAATGTAGCCTTGCCCCATTTTGAAGCCTTCACATCATTTGCAGAAAGTACAGCCTTCTTGCCTTCCGGAATGATGATGAATCCACGTGATGAAAGCTCGTTCACACCGCAGCCGGAGTCGCCTGCAGCAGTATCCTTCTTACTGATCTCACCTGACCAGTAGCAGTCCTTCATCATCTCGTCAGTTCCGTCAGAGCCGATGACTCCGCAAGCTGATACAGCACCTGAGAATGTGACAAGTGAATAGTTATTTGTAAGAGTTGATGTAGCTGCAGCACCTGAACCCTTGACAGCTTTACCGATGATGCCGCCTGCTGAATCTGCAGATTTGCCGCCTACGACATTACCTGAAGAAACGCTGTTGAGAACAGAGCCTGAGTTTGCACCTGCGATACCGCCGTAAACTACTGCTGACTCTGTCTCAGGTATAAACATACCGATATTGATTGCAGAAGCGTTTGTAACGGTGCCGTGGTTAATACCTGCAACTGCACCTACGTTGCCTGTTGCAGAGATAGTATGACTTTCAGCCGAAGCTGCGCTGATATTGGTATGAGAACCGCGTACAGTTACATCTGAAACTGTACCGTTGTTTTCAGCTGCGATAAATGCAGCATTCTGTGCCTTATCTGCAGAGAGTACGGGATACGAAACCGTAACAGCAGAAATTATACCCTTATTTTCAGTTGCGACGAGAGCTATATCTGCCATCTGAGCCGATGTTGACTTGATGACAGGCTTCTCAATCTTAAGGTTTCTGACAGCTGACTTTTCATTGATAACGGCGAAGATTGAAGCTTCGTCACCTGATGTGATCTCAGCGTTGAGACCCTTGAGTGAGTGACCGTTGCCATCGAAGATGATGAAGACATTTCCACCTGCAGAAGCGAGAGTCTTATCAATTCCGATAAGTGAACCGCCGTTCTTTGCAAAGTCATTACCGCTTACACCTGAAAGGTCGATGTCTGCTGTGAGAACAAAGTACTTGTCAGCACTTGCTGTATTGTTTACCTTGCCGCCGATTGAAAGGAACTGCTCAACTGTGGAGATCTTATACGGTGACTCCTTAGTGCCGTTTCCTTCGTCGATTACGACAATCGCTCCACCCTCCTGCTCAACTGAAGGTGTGCTGATCTCGCCGCCTTCCTGAACGACTGTGGATGTGGAGGTTTCTGTCTGTGTGGAGGAAGTCGAAGGTGCAGCAGAAGACTCACTGACGTCATACGCCAGCGATGAAACTATTCCGGTCGATGTCAAGAGCATAGTGATGCTCAGGAGCACAACCGCAACCTGTTCAAATCTCCTTCTAAACATACTTTCGTTTCCTCCGAAACCGTTTTAACGGTGAACTTAATGATTACTCAGCATTCTTCTGAGAGTTTTTCTCTTTGAGAGCTTTTTCTTTTGCCTTAGCTTTTTCACGGGCAAGTCTTTCCTGCTCCTTAGCCTTGGCTTTTGCCTTTTCACGGGCTAACTTTTCTTTTTCTCTTGCCTTTTCTTTGGCAATGCGCTCCTGCTCTTTGATTTTTTCACGTGCAAGGCGTACCTTTTCCTTCGCTTTTTCCTTTGCGATACGATCTTTTTCAGCCTGTGCCGCTTTCATCTTTGCAAGACGCTCTTTTTCTTTGAGCTTAGCCTTTTCTTTGTCTGCCTTCATCTTCTCGGCAGCTTTTTCCTTAGCTACTCTCTCTTTTTCTTTGGTTTTTTCTTTAGCTATGCGGTCTTTTTCAGCCTGTGCAGCCTTTTCTTTTGCAAGACGCTCTTTCTCTTTTGCCTTTTCAGCATCAGCCTTAGCCTTTGCTTTTTCAGCTGCGAGAGCCTTAGCTGCTCTTTCTTTTTCCTTAGCCTTTTCACGGGCTATTCTTTCTTTTTCAGCCTGAGCTGCTTTTTCCTTAGCTATGCGCTCCTTCTCACGGAGCTTTGCTGCTTTTTCTTTAGCCTTAGCCTTCTCAAGAGCGAGAGCTTTTGCTGCTCTTTCCTTTTCTTTAGCCTTAGCCTTTGCAGCCTTTTCCTTTTCAAGGAGAGCGAGACGCTTTGCTTCCTCTCTTGCTTTACGCTCTTCCTCACGCTGCTTTTCTCTTGCAAGACGAGCCTCTTCCTGAGCCTGAAGCTTTGCAGCTCTTTCTTTTTCTTTGAGAATTCTTGCCTTCTCCTTCTCTTTTTCGATACGGAGACGTTCCTTCTCTCTCTCTCTTGCAAGACGAGCCTTTTCTCTCTCTTTTCTTGCTCTCTCTTTGGCAAGTGCAAGTTCTTTTTCTTTTCTTGCCTTTTCTTTTGCTTTTTCTCTTGCAATGCGTTCTTTTTCCTTCTGCTTTGCAAGGCGTTCTCTTTCTTTTTCTCTTGCTATGCGGCGACGCTCCATCTCTTTTTCGTGAGCGATCTTTGCCTTGATTTTGTCTTCGATTGCCTTTTTACGTGCATTTTCAAAATCAAGGGCGCGCTGGATAGCTTCCTGGATTTTCTTTTCGCCTTCCATCTTCTTCTTGCTGACACGCTTGATTTCCTCAACGAAAACACGCTGAATCTCAACGTCTTCCATATCGTAATCAAGAACAAGCTCTTCAGCAAGTCTCTTAAGAAGTTTCGGCTTTAACTTACGGCGTTTCTGCTTGCCGACAGCATCCTCGGACATAGTGTTTGCTTTGAGCATCATATAGTTGAGAGCCATCATCTGATTGAGCTGATTTCTGTACTCATCGCTGACCATATCATTGGATTCTTTTACGGTAATCTCATAGCCGAGGTCTGTATATGACTGGATGAACTGCCAGAGTTTAAGACAAGCTCTGAAGTTCGGGTTTTTCTGAATGGCATTCGTTCTCATAATCGGAGGACGAACAGGAACACAGTTCTGCAACTCCTTCATAAACGGAGAGTGTGCATACTCGTTGATAATCTTTTTGATTCTCTCGATTCGCTGGAAAGCAGAAGCGTTTTCACCTTCAAGACCGGTCGCAGTGTCATCAAGCTCACCACCGCCTGACTGTGCGGAAACTTCGAGCTTATATGTAACCTTTTCACGGCCGCGGTTAAATCCGCTTTCCATTTTAAGAGAAGCCATATTGTCGTCATCAGAAACGTTGAAAATAACATTGTAACGGATATCAATGAATCTGATGAGGTTCTGCATGAGGGTATAAACGAATCTGTTCTCGTAAACTTCGAAACTCTCTTCACGGAAAACATTCAGAATCTGGTTAGGAGTAACGTCATCACCCTCAACCTTAGCGATCATATTTGTATGCTGAGCAAGGTGACGTATTGATTCGTTTGTAATCTTTCTCGCACGTTCAATAGGAACAATTTCCTCTTCCTGAACGATGAACTTACGAGGAACACGCATAATATTATCAAGGGGAATGATACATGCTTCAATTTCCTCAACCCATTTAAGGTCGATTTTCTTTTCAAAATATCTGTTGAATAAAGAGTACTTATTGTCACCGGTGTCAATGCAGTTTTCCATAGCATCGTAAAACACATTGTCAGTAGTGAGGGAATTAAGGGAATCTTTATATTCAAGATATAATTCAAGATAAGATTTTTCCATGGATTATTTCCCCTTTGAGAATTTAAATTACATGAGCTTCTTGAGAAGCAAAAGGTATTCTTTACATTCGTTCATATTTGCCTTACCGAAGTGCTTGTTGAGGTAAGTGATAAGACCGTCGATTTCATCACGGATGAATGAAAGGTTCAAGCTTTCAAACTTACGGAAAACTTTCTTCGCAAGAACGAAGTCGATACCGTCGATTTCTGTACCGCCGCAGCCAACGTAAGCAGGAACGAATTCCTTGAGCTGCTTAACAATACGGTTACCGAATGCAAGACGGAAATGTTCGATAACATAGTCGTCAAGCTCTTCGATTTTCTTAAGGTTTTCTTCAGAAACCTTGTACTTAGTCTGACAGTCTCTGAACATTGCCTCAAGGTGCTTGTAGCTGAGTGTAAGGTTTTCTGTGTACGGTGCTTCGAAGAATTTACCCTTACTGTTAAGGTCGATGGGAATAGCACGGTCATAAACCTTATCGGAAACGGCGAATGTAGAGTCGTCGTTATTGATAGTACCGATGTACCACATATTTTCAGGAAGCTTAAGCTTACCGTCGATAACGTGTTTCGGGTCAGTCGGCCATACGCTGGGAACGAGTGAAACAACCCACTCATCACGTGACGGCATTTCGAGGATTGAAAGAAGCTCAGCGAAGTAGTACTCAACTCGAGCAATGTTCATTTCGTCAAGAACTGTAATAAAGATGTCCTCTTTGAAAGTAGCTTCGTACATCTTTTTAAGAACTTCTGTTTCGTTGAAACGCTTTGTGAATTCGTTGAAGTAACCGAAGATTTCAGTACGGTCACGCCATGACGGCTGAACTGATGCGATAGTTACAGGGTTCTGAAGGAACTTACCCCATGCGTAAGCAAGTGAAGTTTTACCTGTACCTGAAATACCCTGAAGGATGATAAGACGTGTAGAAGCAAATGCTGAAAGGAAAAGACGGATGACTTTGATTTCATAGAAAAGTCCAAGTCTTGAACAAGCATAGTTACGGAACATTTCGCAGATTTCGGGAAGTGTGATTTCGTTGTCATATTCAGGAGCAACGTAATCTTCAAGTTCGATATCAACCTGAGTACACTTGTAGAAACGGCTGTAGTCGTCTGCTGACTTGTCGACTTCGCCTTCCTCTTTCTTCTCTGCTGTTTCTTCGCCCTGTGTGTTTTCTTCTGTTTCGATGAATGAGCTTTCGCCGGGCTTGAGACCGAGCTGAGAAACCTTCATAGCGAGGATTCTTTCCTTCTCATTATGAAGCTTGATGATCTCTCTGTTGAGGTTGCCGACTTCGTTGAGAAGCTCTTCCTGATCAACGAGAGTTCTGCGGACTCTGATGTACTTTCTGATAAGTACAGCCACGAGAATAACTATAGCAACGAGAACGATAACTGTAGCGAGAACAGTAAGGATTGCAAGAATCCAGTCAACAGCTGTGAAATCGCCCGCCCATGACTTAAAAATATTTATGTACTCGGGGATATTGAAGATATTTGCGATACCGAGACCGATACCCTTAAAAATTCCCCAAACACCTTTTATGAAAAATTGATTTAAGAACTCTGCAATGAATTTTGTTACTATCATCTTTCAGTCACCCTTTAAAAGTTAATTAAAATCTGAGTTGATATATCTGACAGGTCAGTGAATGTTATCAGTCATTTTTCTGATTTTCTTTTTCCTTCTCTATGTCTTCTTTTGACTCGAGAAATTCTTTATTGGCAGCTTCTTCCTCTGCCTTTTTCTTAGCTTCCTGCTCTGCGAGATATTCCTCAACAGCACGGCGCTTTGTTTCCTCATCGATATCCTCTGCTTTTGCCTGCATAAACATAGTGATGAGCTTATAAATCTGCCAGATGAAGAACAGGGCAAGCGGAATAATGATACAGATCATAAATCCTGTACGGCTCTGAAGGAATTCAAGAGCATGGCCGAGACCTGCAATCTTAAGACCTGAATTGAGTTCACCGTCTTCACCGTAGCCTGAATTTATCTGCTTACCGAGAACGGAGTCCGGAGTAACCGGTACCGTATCCTCCATGTCGATAGCATCACCCTTTGTGACGAAGTTATTTATCGTGCCGTCTTTATTATAAACGACGTCGATAATTCTATGGGTGTTGTTGCCTCGGATACTTCTGCCTTCGCTGTCTGTAAGGACAGTAGTGTAAGTAATAACGTCACCTATTTTCAGTTCATTTACATTCTTAACCTCTTTTGAGATGATCATATCTCCTGTCTCAAAGGTAGGTTTCATTGAGTCTGACTGGATAGTAAAGGGAGTGTAACCGAAAACGTTACCTACACCAACGTCAGAATTCTTTGATGTGAAGGTCATAACCGTGATGACTATCGCAATAATAAGAATCAATACCAGCAGTATATCTGAAATTACTTCCAGTACCTTTTTTAATTTTTCTTTCATTGTTTACATTCACTCCTGATTTTATTTGACTAAAAGGTCATTTACAAGCACTCGTTGAATGCTCATAAATCGCCTTTCGGCACATTTTCCTCTATTCGGGTGGCGACGATGAAATCGCCACCCGTGAATTTGTGACGGTAATCCGCAGAGCAGAGCGGCTGCCCTGCGGAAAAAGTTTTAAAGCAACTTAAACTTATACGATTGTAAGTACAAGGTTGAAGTTGAGTGTTGCACCTGCTACTGAGTTTTCGCAGTCAACGTCATTACCTTCCATCCAAAGGTATACACGAACACGGTTAACACCTGCTACAGCGTTGAAGTAAGCATTCTGAGCTCTATCAGCATCTGTTACAGAAACGCCCTTGAATGTTGTAACATACTGA
>JAZRNG010000127.1:0-17738 GCA_045648065.1 Acutalibacteraceae bacterium
CTTCTGCGTATCATCGAGATTTACTCCTTCACCTCTGAGCTTAACGTTCATAAGGCCGAGATCATCGTCTGATTTTGCATCCTTTTCCTTGAATTCACCGCCTTCAGTCTGTGAAGACGAAACAGCATTTTCTTTACTCTCCGCAAGCTTTTTCACCACAACGGGAACCACAATAACCGAAGGCACAACGATCGCTAAAGCACAGACAACCGCAATCACTGCAATAATTATCTTTTTAGAACTTTTCTTTTGTTTCGGTGCTGCCGCAATCTGATTTTCATCAACGAACTTACCCATACAATAAGGGCAGAATTTGCTCTCATCAGGAAGTTCTTTTCCGCAGAATTTACACTTCAAACTGATCACTCCTTTAAATTTCTAACCGATATTCCCAGAACACTCCGGTTAAAGTATAATATTATCACGTTTTATTTACAAGTATTATTAAGAAAATTTGCATCAAAAAGATATTCAGGATTTTCATCGCTTAAGGGTTTTAATCGCAGAAAATATACCTTACAAAATAAGTGCAGATGCTTTAATAAGACGTACACAGCCGACTACTATAACGACATTTTTATTGTTTTTTTCTTAGAGGCAGTAGCAGAACAAGCATCGTAAATACCGCTATTTTCTTTCAAACCATAGTCTCAGCTTTAATTATTACGGTGATTACTAAATCAAGTAATTTATGACAACCCTTGCTTTATAAATTTTCATTATACACAAAACATGACCGCTGAAAGTATTTTACAACGTCAGCGGTCTGTTTGTCCTATGCAGTCTGCATAGGACAAAATAAAATTTTAGTGTTATAATTCTCTAAGAAGCTCCGTTACGGTAGGATATCTCTTATTAGGATCGAGATTTATGCACTTTTCTATCACCTTAGCGAATCTCCCTTTGTAAAGATGCTTTGAAGGGTGCTCACCCGTAAGCATTATATTGAGTAAAATCCCTATAGAAAAAACATCTGAACGCGGATCCGTCTGGTTGATTCCGAACTGTTCAGGTGCGGCAAAACCGACAGTTCCTACAAATGAAGTATCAAGAGAACAGTAATGCTTATAAATCCTCGATGCATCAAAATCAATCAGTTTCACGTTACCGTAATTGTCTATCATAATATTTTCAGGCTTTATGTCCCGATGGATAATATTCATCGAATGCAGGGTTTCAAGAGCCGAGCATACTCCCCTTGCGACAGTTTTTGCACCCTTAAGAGTATAAAGTCCGCCTGAAAGAACATCTGCCACCGTAATACCGTCTACGTACTCTTCTATTACACGGCATTTGTCACCTATTTTCTCCACACTGTACACCTTCGGCAGATTCGGATGAGAAATCCTGCTGAGCATTTCATATACACATCCGTCAGATTCAAATGTCTTCACCACAAGTGAAGTACCGAGAGTCCTGTGGCGAAGGACAACAACAGACTTTTCTTCAGTATTTTTCAAAGCCTTGACAAAGGCAAACTGCTCTGCAATAATATTTTCAAAATCGTTCAAAAAATCACTTCCAAGAGGTTTAAATCAGGTATGAAAAGCACAGATCAACTTATGAATGAATTAATGAAGGCACACAACATCAGTAACTATCTCAAAGAAAACAGTATCTATATGATAAGCGATGAGTTGCCCACTTACTTAACAAATATACTCAAAAAGAAAAAGTTAGTCAAGTCTGCCGTGATTAAAAGCTCTGAGCTTAGTGAAGTGATGGGATATCAGATATTTTCCGGGACACGAAAGCCTTCCAGAGATTCTCTGCTGAGTATATGCATCGCAATGCAGCTCGACGTTGAGGAAACCCAGGAAATCCTGAAAATCGCACAGTTTGCTTCACTTTATCCAAAGAGCAAACGCGACTGTATCATAATCAACGGAATCGCTACCAGCAAATCTGTTGCACAAATCAATGAAACTCTCTACGAGCTTAACGAAAACACCATCAACCAGTAAATTATGCCCTGAAACAAAGTTTTCGGGGTTTTCTTTTGTCCATAGCTTGTTTTTATCTTTCACGAGTGGTACAATAACTTCAACAAATCACAAAGAGGTAGATTTATATGCATAAAAAATTAGCTCTTACTCCCCCGATGGGATGGAACAGTTGGGACTGCTACGGTGCAGCCGTTAACGAAGAACAGCTGCTTGCGAATGCAGATTATATGGCTGAACACCTTAAAGATTACGGTTGGGAATACATAGTCTGTGATATTCAGTGGTCTGAGCCCACAGCAAACAGCTTCTATTACCACTACTTTGCTCCGCTTTGTATGGACGAGTATTCACGTCTTATTCCTTCAGTTGAACGTTTCCCCTCTTCTGCCGGAGGAAAAGGATTCAAGCCTATCGCAGATTATATACATTCACTCGGACTCAAATTCGGTATTCATATTATGAGAGGTATTCCGCGTCAGGCGGCACACCAGAACACTAAAATCAAGTGCGAAGGCATTACGGCGAGAGATATCGCTAATCCTGCCTCTGTCTGCTTATGGAATCCGGATATGTACGGACTTTATCCGGATGCAAAAGGTGCTCAGGAATATTACGATTCAATTTTTGAACTCTATGCTTCCTGGGGTGTTGATTACATCAAGTGTGACGATATTGCAAACACAGAGATTTTTCCGCATAATCCCTACTCTGCACGAAAAGAAATAGAAATGCTCAGAAAAGCTATTGAAAAGTGCGGCAGAGATATGGTTCTGAGTCTTTCTCCCGGTCCTGCTCCCGTAAGTGAACACGAGCACCTTGCTGCCAATGCTAACCTTTGGAGAATGACTGGTGACTTCTGGGACGAATGGAGCAAGCTTCACGCGATGTTTGAGCGTTGTTATGCATGGCAGGAATATGTTCAGCCCGGTGCATGGCCCGACTGTGATATGCTTCCTCTCGGAAGGATTCAGAAAACAGAAAAGCTTGAACAATACAGAAACCGTTACACACGCTTCACTCATGATGAGCAGATTACAATGATGACGCTTTGGGGAATTTTCCGTTCTCCTCTTATGATGGGTGGCGAAATGCGCGAAAATGATGAGTTCACTCTTTCTCTGCTTCAGAACAGAGAGCTTATCGATATGCTCAAAAATTCAAACGGTGCAAGGCAGTTCAGCAGAGAAGAAACCGACGGCAAGGGAGAAATCATCTGGACTTCAAACGGTGAAGGCTGCAAATACATTGCTTTCTTTAACACAGACGAAAAAGAAAGAGAAATCAGCTTTGATATTACCGATATTTCCATAAGCGGTGTCACCTACAGTGTACACGATATGTGGGCGCACAAAGAGTATGTTTCAACAAGTGGAACTTTTTCAGCTAAAGTTAACCCTCACGGTGCACGACTTTTTAAAATTACAATAAAATAAAAACAGTACAAACCACTTCAATCCCTTTCGTTCGGATTGGAGTGGTTTTAATTATATTGAACCTGATTAATTTTGTGAAATATTACAAAAAAGCTTTTTCCTTTTCTACATCAAGAAAACTTTATTCAATTGAAAACATTCTGTTTTCGTGTTAAAATGTCTTTATGTAAAAATCTTTTATCGGAGGTTAACAATGGGTACTAAAATCAGAAGACATCCTGAAAAGAAACACAAAAACCTGAAAAACAAGAACTATGTTCCTAAAAGTGAGTCGCAGGCTTATGCTATCGCTGCCCTCGGACAGGGTCTCGTTTACAGCTGTATGTCAAGCTACATTACAGACTACTATATGAATGTTCTCTACCTCACACCGATGTTCGTTATTCTCCTTATGCTCCTCGCAAGAGTATGGGACGCAATCAACGACCCGATGATGGGTATGATTATGGACAGAAAGAGCACAAAATGGGGCAGGATGAAGCCTTATCCTATTCTGACCGCTATACCAATCGCAGCTCTGACAATTCTCATGTTTGTTAATCCCGGCTTTGACACAAAAAATCAGAGCATATGGCTTTATGTTTTCACTGCTGTTGTTTATATTACCTGGGGTATGGTTTACACAGTCAGCGACGTTCCTTTCTGGAGTATGCCGAACGTTATGACGCCAAACGCCAAAGAGCGTGGTAAAATCATTTCTTACGGTAAAACCGTAGGCGGTATCGGTTCAGCTGTAACAGTTGCACTTCCTATCATCGTCGGCTACATCGTAGCAGGCATGGATCTCGAGAAAGCAAACATTCTCAAGTATGCAATTATGGCAATATCTATGGCTGTCATCGGTATGCCTTTGTTTACTCTTTCCTCTTTCAAAATCAAGGAAAGAATTCAGATTCCTGATGCGCAGAAGAGAGCACCCGGTGAACCCTCAACGCTCAAGAGAATCTTCACTTGCAAGCCTCTTATGCTCGTTGTACTTTCAGGTATGCTTTCATTCGGCAGATATATGCTTCAGGCTGCAGCACCTCACGTTGCACGTTACTCTGGCTTCTACATTGGCAAAACTGCTCCTCAGACTGTCGAAGAAATCAACTCAAACATCTCAACAGTTGCACTCATTATTCAGGTTTGTGCTGCTGTCGGTATGTTCGGTGCAATGATATTCCTTCCGAAGCTTTACAAGAGATTTGAGTACAAGCACATTATGATCGTTTCCTGCATCGGTGGATTCATCTCAAGCTGCTTTACACTTTTAATCGGTTGGTTTACAAAGAATCTCCTTCTCTGCATTCCGTTTATGCTCATTTCTGCTATTCCTCTCGGCGTTATCAATAACGTTTCATTTGCTATGGTCTGCGACTGTCTTGACTTCATGGAATGGAAAACGGGCTTCAGAAACAACGGTCTCGGCTCTGCTTGTCAGTCATTCGTTAACAAAATCGGCAACGCATTCGCAACCGTTATGATCATACTTATGTATATGCTCGTTAATATCAACGTGCAGAATCTCAACGTCGGCTCAGGACCTGAAGTTGTTGAAGCCATCAACAGCCTCACCACGACCCAGAACTTTGCAATGTTCTCACTTGTTACAATCGTTCCCGGCATCAGCCTTCTTCTCTGCGCAATTCCCCTCTTCTTCTATGACCTTACAGGTAAAAAGAAAGAAAATATATTCTCAGAACTTGCAAAGCTCAGAAAACAGCGTGGTATTAATATCGATAACTGATAATTTCATCGTGTATTGAAATTAAAACAACCTGAACAATAGCAACAACACGGAATGTTACTGTAAAAGTAACATTCCGTGTTTTCTTTTAAATAAACATCAGAAAAATCAAACCTCTTATAATTGCAAAGATATCGATTATACCTTGTATGCAATACGTAAAGAAATCTATCAGCCCGCCAAACGGTCTGAGATCATAGTAACGTTCGCCGTAGTTACATTCGACAAGCTCACCTTCGTCGTTTTCAAAATAATACGAACTCACAAAAGCTGTGTCTTCTCCGTCAACTTTCATAGACTCAAGGTTATAAAGCGGGAAATAGTAACCGTCTTTTGCTACTAAATCAACATACACTAAGTATTCATATCCAAGTTCAATGACGTCATTTTCTGCGAGAGGATATTCATACAAAGTCTTTGATGAATAAACCTCGACACACAGAACATCAACTTTCTCCGGACAAGATGCTTTTGCACTTTCAAACACGTCACTTACCTTCATACCGGGTATCATTTTCATTTTGACCGAAACTGAATCCACCCTGTTGTTATAGTCCGCAGCCGTGACTTTTGCACATACTGTGACACAGTTTATCTCAGCACCAAACGCATTATTGTATGAACCGAATGTATAATCGCCGGTTTCAGCATTATTAACCATCAAAGATTCAAATCCGGGAATCGGAAGTCTTGAATTATGAATGCTGATGATATCTACATAAATCAAGTAGTCCTGACCGGGTCTGAAGTGTTCTATACTGCTCAATGGACCTGCCTCAACATTATCGGCATAATAAACCTTGACCGGCGGCTCCGACTGTACGATTTTATTTGCAAAGTCAAAATAGTAATCATCTATCAGAACATAATCTTCCCACTCACCCACGCAATGTTCACTGTCCGGTCTTACGTAAAGGCTGAGTTCTTCTATCCTTTTGTCACCATCAACAGAATCAGGCACACCTATCGTTATACTAAACCACATTTCAAGATAAGTGATTTCTTCACCGTTTTCATCTACCGTATTGATTATCTTATCGTCAGAAAAAATACCATTGACTGAAAACCAACCGATAGTCAGGTAATAGCCTTCCGTTGCCTGCATTCGAAGAACTACATTGCACTCTTCGCCGCTTTTATACGTGGCAATCGCTTTACCCGTATTGTCATACGCTTCTATGACAGGAATGTTTTCAGACTCAAGGAATTCAAAACCTTCTGTTTCTACGGTAATGTAATCCTCATAATCTTCTACAGCAACCCCACCAACGTAGTAATCAAACACAACTGATGCCACTTCGAGCTTTTGATCAGCTGCGAAGCCTGATAAACTGAACATCAGGAACATTGTTACTACCGACAGACAAACTGCCAGAAATTTCTTTAATTTTTTCATTGTTATATCTCCTTCTGATTTTTTATATCAAAGTCCTTACCGGACTGTGATATGCGCATATGAGAATGGTATTATCAAAACAACACTCTGTTTTGATAATACCATTGTATCGTGAGTTATAACAAATCTGTAAAATAATTTTTCTGACAAGAACTGAATTACATTAAACAATACTGACACAATCAACTCTGTTTATAAAACCAACCATTTCGAAATCATTCGGATTGTGACGAACAATATAGTCGATATAAGAATCTATTATCTCGGCGGTAAAAATATATCCTGACGCATTCATATGGCCAAGCATAAAGAATTTTTCTCTGAAACGCTCGTCATAAACCGGACCGTATTTACCGATATCGATGACATATGCATTATCAAAATGAGCTGAAAGACTGTACAACGCTTTACTGACTGCAGCTGCATCATCATCCCTGTTCCAGATAGGATCATTCGGGAAAGTCACAAAAAAGAACTTAGCATCAGGACTTATTTCCTTGTACCTCGCAACAATAGCCGCATAATAACCAAGAAAGGTTTTTCCGTTTTCACGGTAATCGGATTTAATATCATCAAGAGAACCGATCGGCATTCCACAGTTATAGACATCATTGACTCCAAGTGCTATAACATACGCCTGAGCAGCCTTTTCTTTATCCCAGAAGCCATTATTTTCTGCAAACGATTCGATATACTCCTTAGCTGTCATACCGCCCCGTGAAAAGCTGTAAGCTTTTATGCTGTTTTTTCGTGCGATATACTGACCCCACGAATACTCGTAGAAATCGTGGTAACTTTTTGATCCGTCTTCGTTGACAGTCTCGAACTCACCCGAAGACATACTGTCACCAATGAACGCCATAGTTCTGAAGACAGAAGTATGGCTGTAACCGCTGACGAGAGAGTCAAGAGGTTTTTCTTCTGAATTGAATAATTTTTCTTCCCAGTTCATCATATCACCCATTCAGATTTCAGGATTAAAAGACGGCATAAGCTGAAGCTTGAAAAGATTTGCATTATGCTTTCTGTCTATTATTTCTTTTTTCGCTTTGTCTTCAATCTCGCCTGTTCTGATATATATATCAAGCTCAGCATAGGTAAATCCGAGATTTTCTTCATCTGTCTTTCCGCAAAGACCGTCGATCGGAGTTTTATCGACAAGCACGTCCGGAAGGCCGAGAAGGCGTCCGATTTCTTTAACCTCGGTCACAGTAAGATTTGACATAGGAGAAAAATCACCTACAGAATCACCGTAACGTGTAGAATAGCCTACCCAATCCTCAGAAAGATTGCAGGTGTTACAAACTCTGCCATTACAGCTCTGTGAAACAGCATAAAGAGTAGACATCCTGATTCTCGGTGGAAGATTCTGCTTTGACTGAGCAGTAAGCTCAAGCTCTTCCGGAAGACTTGCAACGATACTGTCAACCGCATCCTTTATATTGACAACATAGTGTCTGATTCCAAGATGATCAACAAGAAGCTGTGCCATATCAATATCGTGCTGAACACCCTGAGGCATAAGAACTCCTATAACACGATCCTTGCCGAGTGCCTCAACGCAAAGGGCCGCTGCGACAGAACTGTCTTTACCGCCCGAAATGCCTATAACTGCATTACAGTCTTTGCCATTCTTTTCAAAGAAATCACGTATCCATTGCACACATTCATTTTTAACAATTTCTGCGTTAAACATAGTAAAACTCCTTTCAGAAAGATCGATTAAAGGATTGAATCAATATTGAAGCTAAACTCGACTTCTCCCTTGATAAGATTCACAATGAGATTAGCGAATGCTTTCATAAAGTTTACAATTGCTACAAGCATATTCTTGTCTGCTTTGTTAAAATCCTCATCCGTACCTTCAAGCGGAACAAGGGTTGCATTGTTAACATTTACCATATACTGAGGATATTTTTCATTATCCACAGTAAGATCGTATCTCATAATTTCAGCGGAAGGAGCTTCAAACGGTGCAAAGTAATTATGATGTAAATCCTTAGCAAACCACGTTGTTTCAGGGAACAGGCAGGTTGAAGCGTCAATCTTTTTGTCAGGTGAAATATACTTCATATTGTCAGCTGAAACAGATGCAAGATAGTCATCAGTAAACACCTTATCATAGTCAGCACAGGTTGCACCGAATGACTGTCTTGTTACGCTTGTATCAGCATCACCCTGTGTCTGTGCACCCTCGTAAAGCGGGAACTCAGGGAAATTATACTTAACGAAAACATAGAAATTGATTCCTGCATCTTTCATTTCAAGCATTGTATCAATCACATTAACCTGAACGTTATAATAATATTCATCTGCTTTAGCGATAAATCCTGCATACTCAGCTCTGACTTCATCTGTATTGAACACAAAATCTCTCGCCTGCTCATAAAGCTCAGGAGTTACCATTGCCCAGTATGAAAGCCAACCGCCGAAAGTGTTTCTAAGGAGCAACGGGAAAAGATCTGCTTTGAAATTATCAACAAAGGACATAAACGTGTCACCCGTTGAACCGAGTGCATCCATTTGTTTCATCACTTCTACAAGAGCTACCACAAGTTCCGCACAGGTTTCATCACCTATCAGCCCCTCTTCCTCAACGTAATAGTTAAGAAAAGATGCAAGTGCTTCATTGTCAAGAGTGATCTGACCTGAGAAAAGCGCACTCATAAAATCAATACCCATAATCGAAGATGAGTAATATGAAATATCCGATATGTGCTGTTTCGCATGATCCTTATAAAGTTCAAGATATGTCGCTATAACATTAGCACCGTAGCAACGACCTATAAGCTGAACCTTTTCCTTGCCTGTAGCGTCCATTACGTTATCAATATGATCTTTAAGCTCGTGAGCAGTTTCAATCGGAGATTTGCGCCAATCGTACCAGAATCTGCAATCCCACACACCGTAACCTGAAGTTTTTCCTTCAAGATGGCTTGTTACGGTTTTATTTTTTGTGTAGCTTCCGTTTGTAACATCACCGTTTTTGTCAAGGATAAGATCCTTGAAAATCGGTGACCACGAAGCGTTAAACTCCTCTGCATATGCAGTATAGTCACCCGTAATCATACCCTTTGCAAGGTCTTCAAGGCACGGACCGAGAGTTTCTTTAACCGTACCTACAATATCTGCCTTAATCGGGTAAACCTCTTCACCCTGGGCGTTATAAATAGGATTAGTATGTGCTCCCACAATATAAACGGTGGGATATTCTTCATATGTCTCTGTCGCAAGCGTGGGAGCGAAGCAACTGAGCAAAAGAATGAAACACAGAACTGCTGATAAAACTTTTTTCATATTTAAATACTCCTAAAATAAATTAACACAATTATATTATACAATAAAAATATTGTTTTTCAAGAAATTTGTTTAAATCATACCACAAAAAAGATACCGTTGCCTTCAATGGCAGCGGTATCTTTGGAACTTTATTGGGGTTTTGCATTTTTATGAGGAATATTTTCCTCTATTGCAGCAAGAAGCTCAGCGGCAGGAAGTGCCACAACGCCCTCATCAAGCTGACTTACAAAATATGCAAGGTCATCCGGGCCGACAGTCCACGGGTGAACATTGATAACTGTATAACCGTTGATACTGTTAATATCAGCAGAATATGAATTGATTATTTCAGCCTGCTCCTTGAGCCACTCGTTAGTTACCTGAGTTTCATCTCCTGACGGATGCCAGAGTGAGAATCTTACTGAAACAAACGGTTTGTCATTTACAAAGTAAACCTTACCGTGTCCGCCTGCATAGTAATCATCATCCATCTGAATGATTCCTCCGTCAATATTTTCATAACGTGCAAAGCTCTTCAATCTGTCAGCGTAAATCCATTCATCATATGCTGTTGCCGGCGGGTCATTGAGCAATGTCATAATTCTGAGACCTGATTCCTGCATTGTTGCCGCTGTAACATCTGCAAATCTACTGACTTCTCCTGCTGACATTTTATTGATTCTCGCATATCCTGCACCTGAAGGACCCGAGATAAATGTCGCATTGTCGCTGTTTTTCTGTACCTTTTTAACAGCTGTCGGAGAAAACTCTTTCATTCGTGGTGCAAAGGTCCATGTGATCGGTGTATCAAGATTATAGCTCTGCCACGTGTGAAACTCCTTATAACCGTTTGAAATCCACTGAGCGTTGTCACCGTCGCTGTAGACGATTGCTACATAATGCTTAGTCGGAGCAAGCTCCGGAGCCTCTGCTTTTTCAGCCATAGGCTCAAGCTCCATTCTGTTACAAGTGAGCACGCTTACATTGAAACTGTGATCAGACGGAATTACATAGTGGCCGAAGCGTGAAGCACACTGGGTGTATTTAACCTCATACTGGCACCAGCCGAGAATCATTGAAGCAGGTTCAAGATCTTTGAAAAGCTGATCGCGGAAGGTACGTCCGATATAATCGCTGTCCTCAATATAAGTTATAAATATTTTCTGCTGAACAGCGAGGTCTCTGAGACCTGAAGCCATCCAATAAAGATGAACCAACACGTCCTTACGGAATTCATCCTTGTATTCGTTATAAAACTCACGCTGTTCTGTAAAATCAAGCGTATTGTCTGTAAGGTCTTCTTTCTTTTCAAGACCGATAGCCTTTACTCTTTCTTCAACAGACTGAGGAACTGCGAGCCAACCAAAAACAGTGGTATAGTTAAACGCCATATTTATCTGCTCAGATGTATCAGAATTTGTAAACAGAACATATCCGTTATCTTTGATATGCGAAGCGTAACGAGGAATAAGATTTTCAAGTGTCCACTTGTTGCCGTTTTCATCTGTGTAAAGAAGCTTACAACCTGCCTCTTCAAGATCCTTAAGCTCGGCAGCAGCTTCAAAACCACCGTAATTAATAAAAATTGAAGCCTCTTCCCTGCCGACAAGTCCCTGCAAGGACTGAACAGCTGAGCGTTCATCCTTTGAAAGTCCGCTAACAACAACTTCCTCTGCAAGAGGTTTTTCTTCAAATGTGCCGACGAGCTCTTTAAGCTCTTCAGTACTCAGCGTATCACGGGCAAATCCCGGCATAACAGATGTTATACCATTAGAGATAAACATTATTATCGATAACATTAAAGCAACTGCTGTTTTGATTGTAGCCATAACAACGCCTCCTTGGTAAAAATATATCACAATAAGTAAATTTTTACAAGCTTACAAGCTTTAGAATCCTGATCTTTTAATCAGCATATTTTGTTTTCTATACAATCTATCACAAACTCACTCACAATTGTATTTGCCCAGGCAAACCAGACTCTTGTAAATTCATCCGGATTATCCACATTAAAGCCTTCGTGCATATACCACTCGCCTGCGTGAGTTGACAATATAAAATCAAGAAGCATCTTTTTCTCCTGCAAATCATTGGTTGTAAGTCCCTGCATTGCAAGAGCAATATGCCAGATGTAATTTTCAGGAGTATGCGGACTGCCGATTCCCTTTGCAGCCGTACCTGCAAAGTAAAAAGGATTAGCTTTTGAAAGGAGCATTTTTCTTGTATTCTGATATATTTCATCGTTAATATCACAATATCCAAGATACGGAGCTGAGATAAGTGAAGGCACATTTGCATCATCCATAAAAAGTGTATTGCCAAGACCATCCACTTCGTAGGCATAAACTTTTCCGAAATCTTCCGTCTCAATGATTGCATATTTTCTGATACCCTCATCGATTTCATCACGCAGAGCCAGAGCCTTACCTGCCAATTCTTCATCGCCGTAACCTGCAACAACCATTTCCGCCATTTCCTTAAGAGCCACAACAGCAAACATATTGGCAGGAACAAGATATCCGTAAACGCAGGCATCGTCACTCGGTCTGAATCCCGACCATGTCATACCTGTGTATGAAACAGGATTACCCTTACCGTCGTTATGTAGAGTATCACTGTACGGACAATTATGACGTGTAAAAAGGTACGGTGAGTTTTCGTGATTCTGCTCGGTCTTCCATGTGTTCAGGATAAGCTCCATTGCCTTTTTAAATTCATCCGTAAACATAGCTTTATCATCAGTTATTTTATAATACTGATAAGCAAGATGTATCGCATAGCAAAGTGAATCGATTTCGTACTTACGCTCCCACACCCACGGGCTCATATCGGTAATATCATCAGTATGTCCGTGACCGTTTCCTTCAAAATTAAATGCATTGGCATAAGGATCCATAAGAATTGAATACATCTGACGTGCAATCACCTTTGATATTACAGACTTTATCTCATCACACTCAAGCATTATCGGAAGATAATTCTTAACCTGAGCAGCTGAGTCACGAAGCCACATCGCAGGAATATCGCCCGTAATAACAAACGCATCATCTTCGCTTATCTGAATAGTAGTTGTCCAAGTATTGACAAATGTATTATTAAAAAGCTTTTTAATATCCTCGCTATCAGTTTTCGCAAGAATCTTATCCATATATTCTCTCATTTTTGCAGGAACCGGATTAGTCGGTGCGGGTACTTTTTTTATATCCATATTTTTCATCCTTTCAGCATCATTTATTAAACAATCAGATTTTTACATAACGTTCTAATATAAGAATATGCTGATCCACAGTTGAATTCACACCCGTAGAAAATCCTGCGATTCCACCGCTTGTGCTTTTATGACCCAGTTCATTAGAATACGCTGAAACTAATTTCCAACCGTCCATTGCATATGCATTGAGCAAACGGGTTACCTGTACCGGAGCAAGACTGCCTCCGTCATCATCCACCATACCCAAAGCAAGATACTCATAATAGCCGTTATAACCTCTTTGTCTGAGGCTGTTAATTTTATTGACACGTTCTGCTTGTCTCCGACTTTCCTGACGTTTTGCTTCTTCCAGAGCAAGTCTTTGTGCCGTTGCATTATGTTGTACCTCGACAGCTTCCGCCTGTATCCGGATCTGTGCTTCATCAACTTCTGCATACGACTTACGCTTATTTTCACCGTCTTCAAGATCTGAAACATTTATAGGTCTTGAATCAAGCTCCTCTCTGAGAATTTCAATCTCCTCATCTGAGTACAAATCAATCTGATCTTCAAGTATTAACAGCAAATCCGGCGTAGGAATTGCTTTTGCCTCTTTTCTGAAATTTTCCATACAACTCACCCTATCAATGTAAGTCTGATTATTCTTTTTAATTATAACATTGTAATTCAAAAATGTAAATAAATAGTAGGCAAAAAGAAACATCCGACACCCTGACGGGTATCGGATATTTTGGGTTGCGGAGGCCGGATTTGAACCAACGACCTTCGGGTTATCACTTCGTGCCTCTTGCGGTGCCCAAAAGTTGCTTTCCGCTTGGAGCGCGGGCAACTTTTGACCGCTACGCTTCGTTTTGCTCCCTTCATCCGCCACCGGCGGCGGTCGTAACCTCAACCAACGAGCTACGCTCATCCGTCTCATAACCCGAAGCTATATTTCTTAAAAAAAGAAACATCCGACACCCTGACGGGTATCGGATATTTTTGGTTGCGGAGGCCGGATTTGAACCAACGACCTTCGGGTTATGAGCCCGACGAGCTACCGAACTGCTCCACTCCGCGATATTTACTTAGTGCTCTCTCATGAGTGCTTGACTATTATATACTGTTGTTTTAATTTTGTCAAGTGTTTTTTCAAAATTTTTTCTTTCTGTTTTATTTTATGCTTAAACAATTATTTTATTCAGTAATATGGTGACAAATATAAAAAAATATGGTAGAATCGTGTGGTAATATATTTTTCCAAAGGATGACTACGATGAAAAACATTTTCGATCCCGCATTCAGAAAAATCAAACCCACAGCAGGAACTGACTACACCATCCCTCAGCTCGACCTGAGCGTGAAGCCGGAAGGACTTGATGCAAAGTACGACTATCTTTATGATCTTGTTACTGTTGACAATTCAAAACCGTATCAGGCACATCCCGATGCGGTACTCCTCAAAAACGGCAACATCCTCTGCATGTATCCCGCAGGACACGGCAAGGGTGCCGTTATGACAAAGATCAGCACTGACGGCGGACGTTCCTGGACTGAAACTCTTAAAAACAGTCCTAAAAGTTGGGAAAAATCACGTGAAACCCCGACAGTTTACCGTTTGCAGTTCACGGACGGCAAGACCTCTGATAAAATCATTATGATTTCAGGTAATCCAAAGTGGCCGAACGAGCCTACCTGCGGTGGTTTCAACTACTCACTTTCATCCGACGAGGGTGAAACCTGGTCTGAATTTGACCTCGTTTTCGACAAAAAGAGTGACTTCCCTATCATCCCTATCGTTGCTCTTGCAAGTCTTACTCAGCTTAAAGAGAACGGAAAATTTGTTGATAAGTGGATGGGATTTTTCCACAACCCTAACTTCAATAACTTCAAAACCATTCTTACTTTTGACGAAAACGGTAAGCCTCACTGGAGCAAGCCTGAAAAGTATTTCACCGCACACCGTGATTACGAGGCAAGTTCAAATATGTGTGAGGTTGAAGTCGTACGTTCAGACTTCGGTAAGGGCGACGAGCTTTGCCTGATTTCGAGAAGTAACTCCAAGAAAATCAACTCTCTGCTTTCGTTCTCACAGGATGAAGGAAAGACATGGAGCCGTCCCGTTGAAGCACCCGCTGCTCTTAACGGTGAGCGTCATAAGGCTGACTATACACATGACGGCAGACTCTTCATCACATTCCGTTCAATCGAACGCGGTCCACGTGCAATCAAAACTCCAAAGCAGAAGTGGAGCAGTGAGGGTTGGGTTGCATGGGTAGGTACATATGACGACCTTAAAAAAGGACGAGAAGGTCAGTACAGAATCAAGCTCGCACACACCTATCTTCTCAACCAGACAGAACCCCAGTATTCAGCAAACGCTGATACAGGCTACTGTGGAAACGTTGTTCTTGATGACGGTACCGTTGTCACTTCTACATACGGAATTTTTGACAACACAGATATTGTTACATCTCTCCAGGGTAAAAAAGAAGGCAGAACTTATATCGCTTCAAAAAGAATCCGTCTTGATGACACCGACGAGCTTATAAACAAGCTCAGATAATCATTGCAGCTAAACGGCAGAGGTTAATCCCCTGCCGTTTGTTTTGCCGCTATATCTGTATTATTGCCGGTCTTCATTCGGTAATTATCTTAAATATAATATTTACACATTGCCGATTTTATGTTATACTACATTTCATTCTCAGGTGGTGATCTTATGACAGCTAAAAATAATCTGAACAAGCGTTGGCTTTACCTTGCAACGGGTGTTTTCACAATGCTTTTTTCAGGTGTTCTTTACGCCTGGTCAATTCTTAAAATACCTTTCAAAGAAGAATTTGACTGGAGCGATTCCTTACTTGCATTCAACTTCACATTGACAATGTGCTTTTTCTGTCTTGGTGCTTTTTTCGGCAGTCTTATCTGCAAGAAAATCGGCCCGAGAATCACGTTGTTCATCGCAGGTGCACTTGTAGGCTTAGGCTTTATTTCGACGGGACTTCTGAAGCCTGATATGCCGTATCTTATCTATCTTACATATGCAATCCTTGCAGGTACGGGCATCGGTATTTCGTATAACGTTGTTGTTTCAACCGTTTGCTCATGGTTTCCTGACAGAAAAGGTTTCTGCTCAGGCTGTCTTATGATGGGCTTCGGCGTCAGCACACTTCTCCTCGGCAACACGATAAGCGTTCTTTTTGAAAATGACAATATCGGCTGGGGCAGAACCTATGTTCTGCTTGGTGGAGTTGTGGCAGTTGTTCTGTTTATTGCGGGTATTGTTTTACGTCTTCCCTCAGCAGACGCAGTTTTCCCTGCTGCAAAGGCAAGAAAGTCAGTAAAAAAAGAAGCATTTGAGGCACGTGATTTTTCAACAGCACAGATGCTTAAAAGCTTCACCTTCTGGCGTGCATTCGCATTTATGGCATTCATCACGGCTGTCGGCAATTCTGTAATCAGTTTTGCAAGAGACCTTGTTGTTTCAGTCGATGCGACCCCCGCTCTCGCAACAACCCTCGTCGGTGTACTTTCAGTATGCAACGGACTCGGCAGAATCCTCACGGGCGCAGTTTACGATGCTCTCGGCCGACGTACAACGATGCTTGCTTCAAACATACTCACAATCGTTGCCGCAGGAATCACGCTTACGGCAGTTATGATACATTCACTTCCCGTTTGCATAGTCGGTCTTTGTCTGACGGGTCTTTCATACGGCTCATGTCCCACAATGACCTCGGCATTCACAGCTTCATTCTACGGTCAGAAGTATTTCTCAGTAAATTACAGTCTGACAAATTTCAATCTTATTGTTGCAGCATTCATTGCAAACTTTTCAAACAGCCTGCTCATCTCAAGCGGCGGTTACACAGCACCGTTCATTATGCTTCTTGTACTTGCCGTCTGTGCGTTGGGACTTAACTTCTCAATCAAAAAACCATAAGTAAAAATTATCCGACGGATTTGAAATTCCGTCGGATTTTTACATATAAATACTTGCATTATTTAATTGTATATGATAGAATATCAAAAGTTAATGCGATGAAAAAGAGAGTATGCATCCCGATTCATTCAGAGAGAGTTGCCATTTGCTGAAAGGTAGCTTATGCGGAAGGTTGCAGAAGTTCACTTTGGAGCAGCTCGGCTGAAGCAGATGTTGTAGGCCGTGACGGTTCACCTCCGTTAAAGGGTGCAGGAGTGTTTGCTTCAGGCAAAAATTAAGGGTGGTACCGCGGAGTTTATAATTTACGACTTCGTCCCTTTTGTGGGACGGAGTCTTTTTATTTTTCGTCTCAACTCTAAACTAAAGATATAAGAAAGGTGAAAACAATGAAACAGCAGCTTGAAAACATCAAGGCTCAGGCAATCGAAATGGTTGCCAACGCTCAGGACCGTGCTGAACTTGACGCTGCACGTGTTAAGTTCCTCGGCAAAAAGGGCGAGCTTACTGCTATTCTTAAGCAGATGGGTAAGCTTACTCCCGAAGAGAGACCTGTTATGGGTCAGCTTGCTAACGAAGTAAGAAGCTACATTGAAAATCTTATTTCAGAGGCAACAGAAAAAGTTAAGAAAATCGAAATGGAAAAAGCTCTCGAAAAAGAGACTATCGACGTTACAATCCCCGGCAAGCCGAACACAATCGGACATAAGCATCCGCTTTCAATCGTTCTTGACGAAGTTAAGGACATCTTCTTCGGTATGGGATTCAACATCGCAACAGGTCCTGAAGTAGAGTGGGATTACTACAACTTCGAGGCTCTCA
>JAZRNG010000128.1:0-2846 GCA_045648065.1 Acutalibacteraceae bacterium
TTGCCTACTGCTGACTGATCGGAAATGATTCCTTCGTCAGGGTTAGCCTGAGACTCACCGAGGATCTTATACTCTTCGATTTCATCATAATCCACATCGCGGATTTTAACCTTAGATCCTACATGAATAGCATCTGTAGTAATAGTACTCTCGTCAAGTATCTTAGCCTTCTTAAGCTCATTTTCAAGCTGATTGATCTTAGCTTCCATCTTAGCCTGGTCATTAAGTGCTTCGTCGTATTCACTATTTTCAGATAAGTCGCCAAAGGATCTTGCTTCCTTAATTCTTTCGGCAATTTCGTCTCTGCCGGTTGTTTTAAGCTGCTCGAGCTCTTCAAATTTCTTTTTATAAGCCTCTGCAGTCAACAAGATTTCCTGTGCCATAAATTTCATCCTTTCAATGCTTGTATTATGGTAAAACATCTAATTCTTACCAATGCACAGCAATAACAGCATTATAATGCATATTAAGTAAAAAGTCAAGACATTTATATGTGCCGTAAAATTAACTATGATTTATAATATGCCAGATTATCAGAAACATTCATCAGAGCACTGTTCAATAAGAAATACTTCATCCTGTGTAAGACGTCTGCAGTGTCCTTCAGGTAAATTCTCATCCAACGAAAGATTGCCCATACGTGTCCTTCTGAGCTCTATGACACCGTTACCTGCAGCAGCAAACATTCTTTTAATCTGATGATATTTACCCTCGCAGATTTTGATTTCAACAAGAGGATTATCTCCGTCCTCAAGTAATCTAAGCTTCGCCGGCAGACATTCCGTGCCGTCTCCGAGCACAATCCCTTCCGCTACAGCATTCATCTGATCAGGAGTTGTGGACTCAGCAAGGCGTGCCTCATATGTTTTTTCGATATGATTCTTTGGTGACAGGATTCTGTGTGCAAAATCACCATCATCAGTAATCAGTACAAAACCAGTTGTAGTCATATCAAGTCGACCAGCCGGGAACAGATTACGTCTTTTAAGCTCGTCGGGTACAAGATCAATTACTGTTTTCTGATTTGCATCATTAGTGGCACTGACAACACCCTTGGGTTTATTCAGCATAAGGTAAACGAATTTCTCAACAGTAAATGCTTTACCTTCGAGCATCACTTCATTGACATCGGGATCAATGTGAAAGCCCCTGTCACGAACAGTTATACCGTCTACCTTCACGCTGCCATCCTTTATAAGCTGCTGTGCTTGCTTTCGGGTATATGCACCCTGCGAAGATATCAATTTGTCAAGTCTTTGTAACATTACATCCCTCTGTCAACTTGTTTTTTCAGCATACCTGAGGTTGAACCATCCGGTGTGCGTATTGTATACAGTCTTACCCCAACCGTTTCGTACTTCACTGACATAGACGGTTTTTCCTTTAGGAATAGTTATGAGTATTTCAGCATCCAGACCGATATCTTCACGAAGATTTACGTTACCTTGTGATAAAACATACGATCCGTTAGTATATGCTGCAGCCGTAGTAGTCTGAGATGTTGTTGACTCTGATGTAGATTCTGTCTCAGACTCGGATTCAGTTGAATTCTCAGTAGTAGTTGTAGTCGTTGTAACAATAGTAGTGGTTGAAGTGATCTCTTCATTTTTCAAATTCGGATCCTCGGTATCATAAACTTTGATTACGCCCCACTTACCGTCGGACTTCACAAAAGCTTTGCCTTCAACAGCAGGTGTAGCATTGTCAAACTCGAAAGGAACGATTATATCCCCTTCAGTGCTGATTATACCGAATTTTTTATCTTTTGTAACTGTAATGTAACCGTCAAAACTTTCATATGCAGTATCTTTACCGCCAAGTGCATTGTATCCCCATACCGCATCATATTCAAACGGTATTATGGTTCTGCCCGTTGAATCAAGATATCCCCATTTTCCGTTCGACTCAAAGGCAATGAGTCCGTCACTGTAAAAACCGGCATTGGTGTAAATCATTCCCGTGAGGTTCACTTTATTTACAAAAAGGCCGTACTTTCCTGTCGGGACATAAGAACTCGCTTCTTTATTTACTCCCTTTACAGCCTCAGGAAGCATCGGATCAAAATCTTCCTCGGTTGTATTACCATTTTCTGTGCATACAAAAAGAGGAGAACCTGACTTGGTATTCCAGTAATACTCATACTTTTTTGTATTATACTTTTTCTGCGCGGACTGAGTTCTGTAAGTATCGCTATGGATATAAGTCTGCTTATCGCCGTTTTCACCTTTTTTTACAGCAAGGAAGTCATCACCGTCACGGATTGCGAAAATATCATCATACTCAGCTTCAATTATCATCTCTCCGTCGGTGCCTATCAGACCGTACTTGCCGTCAACCATTATCTTAAAGCATTCGGCATAGCTTATATCATAATGATTTGTATTTTCATTAAACGAAGCACACACGAGAGGCTGAATTAACTGGGCAGTTATAGTCGGCTTTATAACCCAGTCAATAGTATATGCAGCTGACTCGTCCGTCATTAAAGACGAGGTTTCTTTATCTTTGTCCGAGCAAGCCGCAAAAGAAGACAAGATAAACAAAACACTCAAAATCAGGCATATAATTCTGAACGATAAATTTTTATGCATAGCATTCACCTCTCTATATTTATACTATTTTACAATTTTCGACAAATAAAGTCAATCCATTAATTCAAATAGACAAAAAAAGAGACGGGTAAAACCCGTCTCCCGATGAAAATCTAAACTTATGCAAGCTCTGCGAAGTACTTGATTGTACGAACCATCTGGCTTGTGTATGAGTTCTCGTTGTCATACCATGAAACAACCTGAACCTGATATGTGTCGTCATCGATCTTAGCAACCATTGTCTGTGTTGCATCG
>JAZRNG010000129.1:0-3491 GCA_045648065.1 Acutalibacteraceae bacterium
ACAGTTGCAACACGTACTTCAAGCGGATCATCCGTACTTGACATAGTACAGCCCGGTGAAGCCTCAGTCTGACCGTAAACGATAGTGATTTCCTTCATATTCATCTTATCGACAACTTCACGCATCTTTGCAATCGGACAGGGAGAACCTGCCATAATGCCTGTTCTGACATATGAAAAATCAGTCTTTTCAAAGTCAGGATGCTGAAGCATAGCAATAAACATCGTTGGAACACCGTGGAAGGCTGTGATTCTTTCATTATTAACACAAGCAAGTGATGACTTCGGTGAAAAATAAGGCAATGGAAGAACCGTACCACCGTGTGTCATCGTAGCTGTCATTGCAAGAACCATACCGAAACAATGGAACATCGGAACCTGAATCATCATTCTGTCCGCTGTCGAAAGATCCATTCTGTCGCCGATACACTTACCGTTATTTACAACATTGTAGTGAGTAAGCATAACGCCCTTCGGGAAGCCTGTAGTACCTGAAGTATACTGCATGTTACATACGTCATCCTTCTTTACAAGCGATGCCATACGGTACACTTCCTCAACCGGCACCTGAGAAGCCTTTTCAAGAGCTTCGTTCCACGTCATACAGCCCTTCTGCTCATAGCCGACTGTAATAACATTACGAAGGAACGGGAGCTTCTTTGAATGGAGCTGTTCACCCGGTTTTGTGTTTTCAAGTTCAGGACAGAGTTCAGCCATAATCTCATCGTAATGCGAATCTCTGTAACCCTTAACCATAATAAGTGTATGGGTATCTGACTGTCTTAAAAGATATTCTGCCTCATGGATCTTATATGCTGTATTAACCGTTACAAGAACAGCACCGATTTTAGTTGCTGCCCAGAAAGCAATATACCACTGAGGAACATTGGTAGCCCACACAGAAACATGAGTACCTGCTTTTACACCCATTGCGATGAGTGCACGTGCAAAAGTATCTACATCGTCGCGGAACTCAGAATATGTTCTTGTATAGTCAAGTGTTGTGTATTTGAAAGCAAGCTGATCCGGGAATTCCTCAACCATGGTATCGAGAACCTGAGAGAAAGTCTTTTCAATAAGCTCTTCCTTTTCCCATACAAACTTACCTGTTCTTGCTTTATTATAGAAGTATTTCTTATTGCTCTTTGTGCTGCCCATAGCTTCCATGAAGCTTTCGTAGTGAGTAAGGATAATCTCAAGATCATCTATCTCACTTACCCACTCAGGATTCCACTCAATGCAGACAAAACCGGCATAGTTAATCGAGCGAAGGGCATTGGTCATTTCTTCAACGGGAAGCTTACCTTCACCTATGAGAGTGTGCTTACCGTATTCCTCTGCATCTGTCATATGCACAAGCTTGACATATGCTCCGAGATTTTTAATCGTTTTTTCCGCATCCTCTTTTGCCTTGAAATAAGTTTCGTACATATTCCAATCCGCACCGATATAGTCGCTTGCAAAGAAATTAAGAAGATCACAAAGCTTATCAGTATTGGCATATAATCCTTCTGTTTCAACAAGTACCGTGACATTGTTTTTCTCACAAAGAGCGATTACATCTGCCATAAACTCCGTAACGTAATCTACTGCATTTTCATCGTCACTTTCTGCATAAACCTTAACATAGGAAACATTTATATTACGTGCAACTGAAACTGCCGTCTCAATTTTCTTCATAATCTCTTCAGCATTCTCTTTATCTGCCACATTACAGTCAACGTCAATGCAGACAATAGCCTTTTTGGAGTTGATAAGAGTACGCTTCGTCACAGATGCCATATCAGGACTGAACGGTGAAGTTTTTCCTGAAAAAGCATCTGCTTTTATATCGTGAATTTCAATTCCATCATAGCGAAGCTCTTCGGCAATTTTAAGGAAATCGCCAAAGCCTGATACTTTGTGGAATTTTGTCGAAAAAGCTAAATTCACCTTTATTCCTCCTCGTAGGCGATTTTGTTGAGTGCGCTGACATAAGCTCTGATGCTTGCACCGATAACGTCTGTCGAAATACCTGTGCCAGAGTAAAGCTTACCGCTTGATGAGCGAAGCTTTACAAGAGCAGAACCCATAGCTTCACGGCCTTCTGTTACTGACTTGATCTGGAAATCATCAAGCTCATAATGATGTCCGACAATCTGCTCGATAGCAAGGAATGCTGCATCGATAGGACCGTCACCTACACTTACACCGCTGACAGCTTCACCGTCTTTGTTAAGTTTGATGTTTGCCGTCGCTGTTATGACATTACCGCTGTTGATAACATAGCTCTCAATAGTGTATGTTGCAGGTACCTGAAGTGCAGTAGACGCGATGATAGCTTCAAGCTCTTTTGTACCAACAAACTCTTTCTTTGCTGCAACACGTCTGAATGCCTCATAAACCTTTGAATTATCCTCTTCAGAAAGATCGTAGCCGATATTCTTGACAGCCTTGATAACTGTTGAAATATCATCATTTTTATCAAGAGTGAGAGATTCTCCGTTATCATTTACACCGTTTTCAAAAGGAGATGTTTCACTCTTTGTGGTATTAACCATTCTCTTCATCTGATTTACAACTCTTGAAAGCTCGGTTGTACGGATTTTGCTTGAAATACCGTTTGAATCACCGCGGAGCTTGAAGACATTCATTACATCCTCAATTGACGGATAGCTGAAGCCTTCTACAGTTGTCTTTATCTCCCCTGCTCCTGCACTGATTGCAGCAAATGCACAAGCAACTGCCATATTGAGCTGATCGCTGAGTTCAACTGAGAGGATTACATCGTTAAGCTCGGGAACTTCTGTAAAAAGTGATTTTATAAAATCATAAATTTCTGACGGCATGATCGTACCTTCAGAATCACAGATATTGATACGGCTTGCTCCTGCTGCGATCGCTGAACGGATTACATCACAAAGGAAATCCTTTTCAGCTCTGATTGCATCCTCAGCAGAAAACTCAACTTCATCTGTATATTTCTTACACTCAGCGATAAGAGAAGCTGCCATTTCCTTGACAACGGGAGGCTTCTTGCCACATTTATACTCCATCTGCACTGCTGATACGGGAACACTTACCTTGAGTGAAGCCTTCTCAGCTGCTTTGACACTATTCCACGCAGTTTCAACACTCTGTGCATCTGCGCCTACAGGAACGCATACCTCAGCGTACTTCATTAAAGATGCGATAGTCTTAATCAAAAGAACGTCTGTTGATACATTCTTGATTTCAGGCATCTCAATACTATTGAAATGAAGCTTATCCATAAGCTTAGCCATTTCAATTTTCTCTTTAAAGCTGAGTGAATGGTCTGCAGAATTAGCACATTCTCTCAAAGTAATGTCTGATACGTGAATCTTTCTCATAATAATAATCCTCCATATGCTGCGTCATAAAAAAATCCCTGAAACACAACCGTGCTTCAGGGACGATAAACAAATTACCGTGGTACCACCCAAATTGCTGAAAACAGCCACTCTTCGGATTCTTTCAAATCCTAAGCTCTGG
>JAZRNG010000130.1:0-2346 GCA_045648065.1 Acutalibacteraceae bacterium
CTGGAAGGACGAGCTTTACCTTGAGGAGCACCGTGGTGTTCATACAACAAAAGCAGCTCTCAAGAAGGCTAACCGTTACTGTGAAAACCTCTTCCGTGAGGCTGAAATGTATGCTTCAATCGCTGAAAAGTACGGTTATGAGTATCCCACAGAAGAACTCAGCCTTGCATGGAGAAAGATTCTTACTAACCAGTTCCACGACTCACTTCCCGGAACACACATCACAGAAGTTTTCGGCAAGCTTATGGGTATTTATGACGAGGTTATTGCTACAGGTGAAAGAGTCCGCAAAGAAGCTCTTGAGCTTATTGCAAAGAACATCGGCTTCGACGCTGATAAGGGCAAGCCGTTCGCTCTCTTCAATTCTCTCGGCGTAGCTTCAACTTCAAAGGTTGAGCTTGACTGGCAGGATGTTGAGATTCTTGACGAAGACGGCAATAAGGTTCCCGTTCAGCTCTATGAGAAATTCAACGGCGAAAAGAAGCTTGTATTCATCGCTAAGGATGTTCCTGCTGTAGGTTACAAGGTATTCTACAAGGTTCCTGCAACAGGCAAACCTGCATACAACGAAACAAACGGCAAGGAAATCGAAAATGCAAGATTCAAGCTTGTATTTGACGACAATGCTGTACTTACATCAATTTACGATAAGACAAACAAGCGTGAAGTCCTTCAGAAGGGCGGTAAGGGTAACAACTTCAGACTCTTCGAGGATATGCCCGGCGGTTATGATGCGTGGGATATCGTTGCTACATATGTTGACCGTGAGTATGAACTCAAGGACGGTATCGTAAAGGATATCGTAGCAGGCGACGTTTACACAATGATTTCTATTGAAAAGCCTGTTCTTAAGTCAGTTATTCATCAGAACATCATCATTTATAACGATCTCGACAGAATTGACTTTGATACACACATCAGCTGGCATGAAGACCAGAAGCTCCTCAAGGTATTCTTTGACGTTGATCTTCAGACAAAGAACTACACAAGAGATATTGCTTATGCAACAATGGAGTGCTGCTCATACAGATACAACCCGTATGACAAGGCTAAGTTCGAAGTTAACGCACACAACTGGATTGATATGTCTGACGAGGATTACGGTGTGTCACTTCTCAACGACTGTAAGTACGGTCACGAGGTTAACGAGCATAAGATGATCCTTACTCTCCTCAAGGCACCTATCAAGCCAGACCCGACTTCAGACCGTGGTGAACACTACTTCACATATTCAATCTATCCTCACGCTGATACATGGAAGAAGGCTCAGACTCTTACAAGAGGTCTTGAAATCAACAATCCTCTCGTTCCCGTTGAGCTTGAAAACAGCGGCGATATGGGTACAAACGGCTCATTTATCACTCTTACTGCCGACAACATGACAATCGAAGCAGTTAAGAAGTGCGAAGAGGAAGATGCATACATCATCCGTATGGTTGAGAAGAAGGGCAAGAGCGTTGATGCAACAGTTAAATTCTTTGCTCCCCTCACCTACGCTGCAGAATGTGACCTTATCGAAAGAAATGACGAGCCTGTTGCTTACGAAGGCGATTCAATCAGCTTCCATGCAACTCCGTTTGAAATCAAAAACTTCAAGGTTAAAATCAAATAATTGTGCTTTATCCCCTCTGTTAATTCAGAGGGGATATGCATTTGAAATTTACTTGCAAATTTGCTTATATATTTCCTCGCTTTTCTACACTAAAATATAATGCAGGAGTGATCAGAATGTTTGAAATTAAAAATCAGCAAAAATCAAATAAAACTATCCGAATGCCCGATGAATTAATCGAAAAATTACAGACACTTGCAGATAAGAACGACATTTCATTTAATCAGCTCGTTGTTCAATGTTGCGAATATGCACTTGATAATATTATAAAGAAAGGCTGAGGCTACCGATGAGTTCCAGAGCGGACCTTTTATACAAGCTTACTGATATAGCTAATGATCCTCAGAATGAGTTCGACAAAATTATTTCAGATAACAAGCGATATCTCCTGTTACTTATGGCAGACGATCTTTCAGCTCTGTGCACTTTACGCAGGAAAGCATTACGTCTATGCCGAATGATACCGTATTCACGCGAGGACATATCTGCACTTGTCGAAAATAACGAAGTCAGTCCTTTTGAATCAGTAGCTGAACTTGAGTATTCTTTCAGAATAGCGGATCACATTTTCTCAAAAGTAAGCGGTGAAGAATAATTAATTTTATTTAAAATATTTTTGCAAAAGCTATTGACAATTTGATTTAAATAATATATTATATTCAAGCGTCAAACGCACGTCACGATTCACTAGCTCAGTTGGCAGAGCACTTGACTTTTAATCAAGGTGTCCGGGG
>JAZRNG010000131.1:0-6625 GCA_045648065.1 Acutalibacteraceae bacterium
GATTTGGGTTTTCCTGCCCTGCTTTCTATTCATATCAACGAAAAATGGTCAGCAGACAGTGCAACCGCTTTTAACGGTGACAAAGGTGTTTATTCTGTTTCTGTAACAGGAAGTAAAACAAGTATTCTGAATATATCTGTAAACAAGATTATTCCTGAAATTGAAATTCTGCCCGATGAAACAAATTATATAGAAGACACTACTGCAGAAAATACAAATCCGACAGAAAATAATTCTGTTTCAGGCGGAAAAGACAATTATCTTTCAGGTGCACAGAGCTCTGGTGACAGAGTTTATTCTGACGGTACAGCAACAGAAAAAGATAAATATGAAACAGACCCCGTACCCGAAGGAAAACCTATGCCCGTTGAGCCTGAAAATCAGGAAATCAACAACAAAAAGACATATACCTGCACCTTTTCCATTGAATGCTCAACAATACTGAACAACCTTTCTGACCTTGACCCTGATAAACGTCATCTGGTACCTTCAGACGGTGTTATTTTACCGCCTACAAAGGTGACATTCTATGAAGGTGAATCAGTCTATGATGTGCTTCAGCGTGTTTGTAAGGAAAACAACATACATATGGAATCATCCTGGACACCTGTTTATAACAGTGCCTATATTGAAGGCATAAACAATCTTTATGAATTTGACTGCGGTGAGCTTTCAGGCTGGATGTACCGCGTTAACGGATGGTATCCCAATTACGGTTGCTCCCGTTATCAGCTTGCAGACGGTGAAAAAGTGGAATGGCGCTATACATGCGACCTCGGTAACGATGTCGGTCGTGAAGGAACTTGGTAAAATTTATGAGAGATTCATTTTCAGAATATCATCCTTTTATAAACCTAATATATTTTGCATTTACGATAAGCTTTTCTCTTGTGCTGACGCACCCGTTGGCACAAGGGATTTCTCTCATATGTGCTGTTATTTATGCAATAAGCATCAACGGCAAAAAGAGCGTGAAATTTCTCTTGAAATACTGTCTGCCGATGGTGCTTCTGACTGCATTTATCAACCCTGCATTCAATCACGAGGGTGCAACAACTCTGATGTATTTTCCGAACGGCAATCCTCTTACGCTTGAAAGTATTTTATACGGATTTTCTGCAGGTGTGATGATAATTACAACGCTGATGTGGTTTTCGTCGTTTAACAGAGTGATGACAACGGACAAGTTTATCTATCTTTTCGGCAAGGTTATTCCTGCCTTATCTCTTGTTCTTAGTATGTCTTTAAGATTTGTTCCTAAATTCAAATCGCAGATGCAGACTGTAACTGAAGCACAAAGAAGCATCGGCAGAGATGTTTTAAACGGAAGTCTGTTACAGAGAACAAAAGTAGCTATTCACATCTTTTCAATTATGATAACCTGGTCACTCGAAAATGCCATTGAAACAGCTGACAGTATGAAAAGCCGCGGATACGGATTAAAAGGCAGAACTGCATTTTCAATTTATCGCTTTGATGAAAGAGATAAATATACACTTGCATGGCTTTCTTTCTGTGGATTGTTTCTTGTTGCAGGAACTATACTTAATGCTTTCGGGTTCAGATATTTCCCGGATATTCGTTATGCTGCATTTGATATGACAACAATACCTTTTTACTGTGCATATTCTGCACTTTGCATTACACCCGTGATATTAAACTACAAGGAGGAGAGAAAATGGAAAATTTCAGTTTCAGAAATGTAAGCTTTGCATATCCCGAGCAGGAAAACAAAGCTCTCCGTAATATCTCCTTTGAGGTAAATCAGGGTGAATTTCTGATTATTTGTGGTCCGTCAGGCTGCGGCAAATCAACACTTCTGCGTCACCTTAAGACCTGCCTTACACCTCACGGTGTAGTTAACGGTGAAATTCTGTTTAACGGCAAACCGCTTAATGATGTTGATGAAAGAACACAGGCACAGGAAATCGGCTTTGTGCTTCAGTCTCCCGAAAATCAGGTGGTAACCGATAAGGTGTGGCACGAGCTTGCTTTTGGCCTTGAAAGTCTTGGGCTTGATACGCCGACTATCCGACGCCGTGTGGCAGAGGTTGCAGCATTCTTCGGTATTGAAAATTGGTTCTATAAGAATGTAACCGAGCTTTCAGGCGGTCAGAAACAGCTTCTTAGTCTTGCATCCGTTATGTGTATGAATCCGAAAATACTTGTTCTTGATGAACCGACGGCACAGCTTGACCCTATTGCCGCTTCAGATTTTCTTGCATTGCTTGGCAAAATCAACCGTGAGCTCGGTATAACGGTTATTCTTACCGAGCACAGACTTGAAGAAGCTTTTCCATTTGCAACAAGAGTTATTGTTATGGAGAAAGGTGAAATTATCTGTGATGATTTTCCCGAAAAAGTTGGACTTCATCTTCGTGATAAGGATAACGGAATGTTCCTTGCTATGCCGACAGCAATGAGAGTGTGGGCAGGTGTTGAAACGAAGCTTGACTGTCCGATTACCGTACGTGACGGTAGTGAGTTCCTGACTGAAAGAAGCAAAGAAAAAGCACTTCTTCCCCTTGAACGAGAAAAAGTGCATACATATACTGACGAAATAACTCTTGAGTGTGATGAAATATGGTTCAGATACGAAAAAGACCTGCCTGATGTTATAAAAGGCTTTTCTCTCACTCTGCACAAGGGTGAATTTTATGCAATTCTCGGCGGTAACGGTGCAGGTAAAACAACTACACTGAAAGTGATTTCGGGACTTCGCAAGGCTTACCGAGGTAATGCAAAAGCAAACGGTAAGGTTGGAATGTTACCACAGAATCCGCAGGCGCCTTTTGTAAAAAGAACTGTGCGGGAGGATTTATATGAAGCTCTCAGCAATGTAAAAATCACAAAGAAAGAAAAAGATGAGCAGGTTTCCCGTGTAGTTGGTCTTTGCTCGCTGACCGATTTTCTTGACCGACATCCTTATGACATTTCAGGCGGTGAACAGCAAAGAACAGCACTTGCAAAGGTTCTTCTTACCGCACCCGATATACTTCTTCTCGATGAGCCGACAAAAGGCTTTGATGCAGAATTCAAGGTAGTATTTGCGGATATTATCGGTAAACTGACAAATCAGGGCGTAACCGTGCTTATGGTCAGCCATGATGTGACCTTCTGTGCAGAGTATGCACACAGATGCGGTATGTTTTTTGATGGGAATATTGTTGCAGAGGGTACTCCCCGTGAGTTTTTCTCAGGCAATAGCTTCTACACAACATCTGCAAACCGTATGGCAAGGCATATTATTCCCGAGGCGGTAACGGTTGATGAAATCATTGCTTGCTGTGGCGGAGAGATTAAGGAAAAAGAATGTGCAGATGAAACAACACCTTTGCCCGAGCCTGCCCCGAGAAGTGTAAATTTCAAGCCTGAACCACTTAAACTATGGCGTAAAATTCTTGCTGCAGCATCAGGGCTTGCTTCATTGGCTGTATTTTTCTATGCAACAGGAATTACCGATTTATCAGCACTTATAAATTCTTCGGGAATAAGTGAAGCGGGTAAAAATCAATTATGGCTTTACGGTATTTTGTTTGTTGCTCTTACTGTGTTTATGATTGCAATCAGAAGACGGAGCGAACCGCCGCTTATAGTGCAGACGCCGAAAGAAAAACGGAACTTAAGCAAGCGGACAATTGTGGCATCTGTTGCTATATTGCTCTTTATTCCTCTGACCATATTTGCAGGAATTTTCTATCTCGACAACCGACAGTATAACATTGTCGCACTGCTTGTGCTCTTTGAATGTATGTTGCCGTTTATTCTCGTATTTGAGGGCAGAAAGCCTAAGGCAAGAGAGCTTGTGACAATCGCTGTGCTTTGTGCAATAGGAATAGCAGGCAGAAGTCTTTTCTTTATGCTACCGCAATTCAAGCCGGTTCTTGCGCTCACAATAATCGCAGGTGTGGCATTCGGCGGAGAAGCAGGATTCCTTGTAGGCGCCGTTACAATGCTTCTTTCTAATATGCTGTTCTCTCAGGGGCCGTGGACACCGTGGCAGATGTTTGCAATGGGTATTATAGGTTTTCTTGCGGGTGTTCTTTTCAAAAAAGGATGGCTTCGCAGAACACGGATATCCCTTGCCGTTTTCGGTGCATTTGCAGCTGTTGTGATTTACGGCGGAATAATGAACCCTGCATCAATGCTTATGTATTCGTCACAGTCAATAACAGTTAAAGCCTTGATGGCATATTATATTTCAGGTCTTCCCATGGACTTGGTACACGGCTTCGGAACTGTAATATTTATTATGCTTGCTGCCGAACCAATGCTTGAAAAAATGGACCGTATCAAGGTAAAATACGGGTTGGTTGAGTAGGAGTTATAAATAAAATAAGTTGTTTATTTCTCAGAAAAACTTTTAGAAAGCTACCTGTTTTTTTAAACAATATTATATATATAGAAACAAATGAACGAACAAAATAATAATTTGACAGAGCACCGTGTTCGGTTCTCTAACCAATCTGAACATGTAACAAAACCTGAAGCAAAACAGCTTCAGGTTTTTCTTTTTATTAAAATTAATTCTTTCTAACATATTATAACTGAAGACACAGGCTATAGGAATTTCTCACACAGGGGCAGATTCTTATCGCTTGTGGGTGGTGGAAAGTCCGTACAGTGCGAAACTTTCACAATTCACGCAAAAATAAAACCATCCGAGTTTTTGATTTCTCGGATGGCAGTAGTTTTTATTCTGTTACTTTCAAAGCACAAAGTTGTGCATCATCGGTCCGGAGCCTTTACCCAAGTCAAGCATTGCGGAAAGAGCACCTGAAATATATTCCTTAGCGTTTTGTATAGACTCATCAAGAGGTAAACCTTTTGCGAGATTTGACGCTATTGCCGATGAAAGTGTGCAGCCTGTGCCGTGGGTATTCGGATTGTTTATTCTTTTGCCGTCAAACCATCTTAAGTCACCGTTTGAGTAAAGGAGATCGTTGGCATCATTAATACTGTGACCTCCTTTAAGCAAAACTGCACAACCGTATTTATCACCGATTTTTCGCGCGACGTTCAGCATATCTTCCTTACTTTGTATTTTTTCGCCTGACAAAACCTCTGCTTCGGGAATATTCGGAGTCACAACAGTCGCAATCGGTAAAAGCTTTTCAATAAGAGTTTGCACGGCATCGGTTTTCATAAGTTCAGAACCGCTTGTTGCGACCATAACGGGATCAACCACAATGTTTTTGGCATTATAAAACCTCAGCCTTTCAGCAATAACAGAAATCAGCTCCGACGATGAAACCATTCCGATTTTTACTGCATCGGGGTATATATCTTCAAAAACAGCATCAATTTGTTGTCTCAAAAATTCGGGTGACGATTCAGTTATTGCAAAAACTCCCGTTGTGTTTTGTGCAGTTAAGGCTGTGATTGCACTCATCGCATAAACACCATTCATAGTCATTGTTTTTATATCCGCCTGAATCCCCGCACCACCGCTGCAGTCGCTTCCTGCTATCGAGAGAGCTGTTTTTATCGGTGCGGCAAACTTCCAAAAGCCTTGCATATCAGTATAATCTTTAATGTAATAGTCGCAAAGAGTTTTCATTTCAACCTGATTTTCTTCAGATTTATCGTAAACTGCAACGACTTTAAATCCGTCTTTCTTTGCTGTCCTGATTGCATAAATCGCATCTTCAAAAACGAGAGTATCTTTTCTGTCTGTACCGAGATATTTCAAGGCTTCACAGTAAATATCGGGTTCATCTTTGCTTTGTCCGACGGATGTGCAAGTGAAAATTTCAGAAAAGCATTCGTTTATTCCGCATCTTTCAAGTGCCGCTTCAACAAGATATCTGTCTGTTGCGGTTGCTATGCACATCCTAACACCGATATTATGAAGATGCTTTACAAAATCATAAACACCGGGTTTCAGCTGAATATCTTTTATGTAGTATTTTTCAACCATTCGGTTTACACCGTCCATTATTTCGTCAACCGACAGAGTAACACCATATTCGCTTTTATAATAGCAGGCAGCGTTATAAAGACTCATTGTTCTGAAGGTTTCGTTCAGGTTTTCTTTCGGTTCGTATCCGATTGAACGAAGATATTTTTCGCCAATCGTGTCCCAGATAAACATTGAGTCAAAAAGTGTGCCGTCAAGGTCAAATATTGCACCTTTAATCATTTTATCAATCCTTTGCAAGCGTAATCAACCAAATTTATATCGTTAAAGAATATCAATGTATTCACCGTTCAGCGCTTTATTCATACTTCTGACAGCGCAGAATTTTCCACACATCGAGCAGCTGTCTTCGTGTTCTGGTGCACGGCTGTCCCGGATTGCCTTTGCCGTTTCGGGGTCGATTGAGCATTCCCACTGTTTTTCCCAGTCGAAAGTTCTTCTCGCATCTGCCATTTGGTCATCAACATCTCTTGCGCGAGGAACTTTTTTCGCGATATCTGCAGCGTGAGCGGCGATACGGGATGCGATAATACCTTGTTTTACATCATCCACATTCGGAAGGGCGAGATGCTCTGCAGGTGTTACATAGCAAAGAAAGGCTGCACCTGAAGCTGCGGCAATTGCACCACCGATAGCAGAAGTAATATGGTCGTAACCGGGTGCGATATCAGTAACGATAGGTCCGAGAACATAGAAGGGTGCACC
>JAZRNG010000132.1:0-4535 GCA_045648065.1 Acutalibacteraceae bacterium
GGAGTACCGCAGCTGCCGAACTTGAAGTTGTCGGGGCTGTTAGCGGTGATAGCGGGTGAGCACTCTGTGATACCGTAGCCGTTAACAATGTGAATACCGAGGTCATACATACCGCGCTCGTACTTCTCATCAAGGTAAGCACCACCGCAGATGATAAGAGCAAGCTCGCCACCAAGATTGTCGATGATTGTTTTGAAAAGCTTTCTTCTCTTGTCAATGCCGTACTTCATAAGGAAGTTACTGATCTTGAGACCCTTTCTGAGCTTTTCATCTCTGCCTGTTTTCTTGGCAGTGAACCAGATTTTCTTGTAAATTGTTTCAACAGCAAGAGGAACACCTGCAAAGTTATGCGGATGATACTCGGCAAGGTCTTTCTGGATATCCTTGATGCTTCTGCAGATGAAGCCCCACTCTGAAAGCAGACAGCCTGTGAAGAGAGCGCTTACCCATGAATATGTGTGGTGAAGAGGAAGGAAACCGATTGCGTGGCCACTCGGAGCGGTTTTAACACCTGCGAGAGCGTCAGCTGCAACGCTGCCCTGAGTGAGCATAACGCCCTTGCTTTTACCTGTTGTGCCTGAAGTGTAAACTATGAAAGCAACGTCATCAGGATTAACTTCTTCGTCAAGATAGCTTTTGCCTGTCTCTTTAGCGTATGCGTGACCCTCTTCGATGATGTCATAGTAATCTTCAAGCTTAATGTACTCAGTGAGGACAACGCCTTCTGTTTTCTTCATCATCTCAATAGAGGATTTGAAATCTTTTGAGTAAATGATAGCATCGCAGTCACTTCTGACGATAACGTCTGTGAGGTCTTCGTCAGGAAGCTTCGGGTCCATAGGGATGACTGTCATATTACCTGTGATAACTGCGAAATAGCAAGCGATCCAATAGTAGCAGTTTTCGCTGAGGATTGCTACCTTTTTACCTGCGAGTCCCTTTTTGTAAAGGTACTCACCGATACCTCTGAATTCATAATTAACTTCATTGAAAGTTTTGCTCTCAACTTCGTCTTTGAAGTTGTAGTACTTATACTGAAGTTTGTCTCCGCCTGCCTGAGCACCGTAGAGGACGATTTCTTTAACTGTTTTAAAATCGGGGAGCTTGGGACATTTTCTGCCCGCAACATTAGCCTTCATCGGTTTCATAAAATTACCTCTCCAAAAATTAATTCTCGTGTAGTATATCATATAGGTTTTAAAAACGCAATAAATATACGACAAATTCGTTAAATTGTCTAAAATTTGGTACCTGAAAGTGATGGACAAAAAACAAAAACCGCCCTATGTGTTGCATAAGGCGGTTGATTTTTTAGGATTAAAGAAGCTTTGCAGCAGCCTTGTCAAGCATAATGATAACATCGTCATGCTGATTGAGGATAGAGCAGGGGATTCTCGGAGTAACTTCGCCTGAGTGAAGAGCCTTGACTGCATCAGCCTTAGCTTCACCTGTGGCGATGAGAAGAATCTTCTTTGAACGCATAATTGAACCGATACCCATTGTCATAGCGTATCTCGGCATCGGAGTGTCACCGAAATACTTCTGATTTGAATCGATTGTGCTCTGTGTAAGTGTAACCTTGAAAGCTTCGTCTGTGAATTCGTCAGCAGGTTCATTGAAAGCGATGTGACCGTTTGTGCCGATTCCGAGGAGCTGAAGGTCGATACCGCCTGCAGCCTTGATAGCCTCTGCGTATCTCTTGCTTTCTGCATCGCAGTCAGGAGCGTTACCGTCGAGGAAGTTTACCTTGTCTTCGTTGATGTCAACCTTTGAGAAAAGGTTTTCGTGCATAAATGTGTAGTAGCTGTTTTTGTCGTTTTTGTCAAGGTCGCAGTACTCGTCAAGGTTGAATGTTGTGATATCCTTGAAGCTTACTTCACCGTTTTCATACATTTTGATGAGGTTTTCATATGTAGGAACAGGAGTTGCACCTGTTGCAAGTCCGAGAACAGCGTTCGGCTTAGCATTGATAAGCTCTTTGTAAAGCTCAGCAGCAGCAACTGCGATTTCTTCCGCATTTTCAAAAATTCTGGTTTCCATTTTTAACGTCCTCCGTATTATAAGATGATTTCCTTCTGCTCGTCAGATGATCTGTAAATAGCATCAAGAAGCTTTGATGTAAGGATAGCCTTATCAATATTTGCCTGATTCGGCACTCTTGTTTCAACTGACTCAACAAATGCTTTGATTTCTGCGAAGTAGTCAAAACCTGTTGTAGCAAAGTCAGTGTTGATTTCTGTGAGCATACCGTTCATTGTTGAGTACATTGTGAACTTGCCGCCGTAGTAAAGACGAACGCCTGCCTTTGTACCCATAAAGTCAACGAATGTTTCAGCCTGACCGATGTTCTGTGCCCATGCACCGTTAAATGTGATGTTTGCACCTGTTGTACGGATGAAGCCTGAAACGAAGTCATCAACATCATACACACCGTTTTCCTTATCTGAAGAGTCCTCAGCCCACATACCTGTGTAAACATAGTTTTTCATATCCTTGCCGAGCTTGCAGTAAGCTTCGCCTGAACAGGTGAGGGGAGTCGGATCACCGAGACAGTAGAGTGTGAGGTCGAGGTAGTGAACACCCCAGTCGATAAGAACGCCGCCGCCTGACTTTGACTTGTCTGTGAAGTCACCGCCGAGACCGGGGATTGAACGGTGAGCGCGGAAACTTACATAAACCTGATAAACCTCACCGAGTTCGCCGTCTTCGATAAGCTTTCTTACGTGGTTAACATTGTCACAGAAACGGTTAACGACACCGATCTGAAGCATTCTGCCTGTTTCCTGAGCGACCTTCTGCATTCCGAGAGCTTCTTCGATAGTTCTTGCAGCAGGTTTCTCGCAGAGAACATCCTTGCCGTCGCGCATAAAGTCGATTGAAATAGGAGCGTGGAAATCGTTGTGAGTACACACTGAAACGATGTCAATATCGTCCTTGCCGAGAAGCTCCTTGTAATTATATACAGCAGTACCGCAACCGTATTTCTCTACAGCTCTGTCTGCTCTTTCGGGGATAATATCGCAGAAATATCTGACTTCGACATTATCAAGCTTAAGATAATTCGGAATGTGAGAACCTGAAATGTTACCGCATCCGATGATTGCAACACCTAATTTTTTACTCATAATATCACCTCAAAACATTGATAAGACTATTTTACCAACTTTTACACTAAAAGTAAACACAGATAAGGCAAAAAAAGTAAAATATCCTCATATAATCAAAAAAATCAGGCTATACCGAAGGGGTATAGCCCGAAAATATGAATTATTATTCTGTATTAATACATTCCGCCTGCCTGGCTTGCCATAGCAGCTGCTGCAGCTGCATCTGCTGCCGGGTCGGGTTTGTCAGCAACGAGTGATTCTGTAGTGAGAACCATTGAAGCAACGCTTGATGCATTCTGAAGAGCTGAACGTGTAACCTTAGTCGGGTCAAGGATACCTGCTTCGAACATATCAACGAATTCGCCTGTTGCGAAGTTGTAGCCGCAGCCTGCCTTGTCGCTTGTCATGATTGTGTTAACGATAACTGAGCCCTCAAGTCCTGCGTTTGCAGCGATCTGACGTGCGGGTTCTTCAAGAGCCTTGAGAACGATCTTGATACCTGTCTTCTCGTCAGCATCTTCTGTTGAATCAAGAAGAGCCTTAACAGTGGGGATAGCGTTAAGAAGTGCAACGCCGCCGCCTGCAACAGTACCTTCTTCAACAGCCGCCTTTGTAGCAGCAAGAGCATCTTCGATACGGAGCTTCTTTTCCTTCATTTCTGTTTCTGTTGCAGCACCGACACGGATAACAGCAACACCGCCTGCAAGCTTAGCGAGTCTTTCCTGAAGCTTTTCACGGTCGAAGTCAGAAGTTGTTGTCTCGATCTGAGTCTTGATCTGTGCAACTCTGTTTGCAATTTCGTTCTTGTCACCTGCACCGTCAACGATGATTGTGTTTTCCTTAGAAATCTTAACCTGACGAGCCTGACCGAGCATATCGAGAGTTGTTTCGCTGAGTTCAAGACCGAGCTCTGAAGCGATAACTTCACCGCCTGTGAGGATAGCGATATCACGGAGCATATCCTTACGTCTGTCACCAAAGCCGGGAGCCTTGACTGCAACGCAAGTGAATGTGCCGCGGAGCTTGTTAACAAGGATTGTTGAAAGAGCTTCGCCCTCAACGTCCTCAGCTACGATAACGAGCTTCTTGCCACCCTTGAGAACCTGCTCAAGAAGGGGGGGGATCTCCTGGATGTTTGAAATCTTCTTGTCTGTGATAAGAATGAGAGCATCATCGATAACAGCTTCCATCTTGTCTGTATCTGTTACCATATAGGGAGAGATATAACCTCTGTCGAACTGCATACCCTCAACAACTTCAGAATAGGTTTCGGCGGTCTTTGATTCCTCAACGGTGATAACACCATCGGCGGAAACCTTTTCCATTGCTTCGGAAATAAGCTTACCTATATTTTCGTCGCCGGAAGATACTGTTGCAACTCGGGCTATATCTTCAGAACTGCTAACTTTCTTGGCGTTGGATTTAACG